>JBDTSC010000380.1:0-3922 GCA_039931375.1 Ardenticatenales bacterium | reverse complement strand
GGGCTGTCCAGCACCAGCGCCACCATCTCCCGAATCCGCGCCCGCTGCGCCGCGGTCAGCGTGTCGAACTCCGTGCCGCCGGCGGTCACGAAGTCCACCAGGACGGCGCGATCGGCGCTGAGCATCGGGCGGTGGAGGATGCGGTCGATCCAGTAGTCCGCGACCTCGCCGGCGGTTCGACGGTCCGGCGGGGTCTGATCGATCACGCTGATCGGGCTGTCGATCCCGCCACCCGTCGGGCCGCCAGCGGCGTTACGGTCAAGGCTGCCGACGAGATCGAGGGCGTAGTTCCAGCGCGCCAGCAGGCCGGACGAGCTGGACCACGCGATCTTGACGTCCGGATAGCCGTCCGGTGTCTGCCAATAGAACGGCACTTGACCGGCCGCCGGCAGAACGCCGACCGCTCGACCGCGGCGCGATGTGGCAAACACCGCGAGCGCGTCGAAGTCCGCCGGCTGGCCGCCGAGGGCGCGCACGGCGCGGGCGGCGTAGTCCAGCGGGCGGCTGTAGCGCCCGCCGAAGTGGCCGAAGGACGTCGCGAACTCAGGCGACGTGAGGATCGTGCGCAGCATCGCCTTGACGTCGCCGCCCTTGGCCGTGAAGACGCCGGCGACACGGTCGACGAGCGCCGGCACGTCGGCGACGGGATCGTCGCACACCAGGCGGCGGATGAGCTTGGTGGCGATGAAGCGCGGCGTGGCCTCGTGGCGGCTGAGGATGTCGATGACCTGCACGCCGTCCTGCTGGCCCTGACGGGCCGGGATCGACACGCCGAGGACCTTCTTGGCGTTCTGATCGTGGATGTTGTCCATGTAGACGAACGATCCGACGATGTCCGTGTCCTTCTGCGAGCGGCGCACCCAGTTCCAGCCGGTGAAGCAGCGCGCCACCTGTTTGATGTCGTCCTCGGTGTACGGCACCCCGGCGACGGCGACGCCCAAGCTGTGGAGCTCCATGATCTCGCGCGCGTAGTTCTCGTTGATCTGGCGCGCCTGGTTCGTGTCGTTGTCCAGGAACATGATCATCGCCGGGCTGTGGGCCGATGCGGTCAAGAGCGTCTTGAACGTGGAGAGGGCATGCGCCCGCGCCACGTCCCGGTCATCGACGATGCGGACCTTGCCGGCGTCCGCCTGGCCGGCGTAGATCGTGAAGTGATCGTTCCAGAAGTCGACCATCACCTCGTACAGCTGGCGCGGGCTGAACCACTGCCGCAGCAGCGTGCCGGCGACGAGATGTTGGGCGGACGCGTTCGCGTTGCCCTCGAGCAGCTGCTTGGACGTTTGCTTGTAGGAGGTCAACCCGCGCGCGGCCAACACCGCGTCGGTGTACGGGTCCGGCAGCCCGTCCGGGTTCAGCTGCGCCTCGATCCAGGCGTCCGTGCCCGTCTGCCGCGTCTGCTCGACATCGCCGGGGCGCGCACCGAAAGCGGCTCGCTGCCACAGGAGCGCCGCCATATCGGGCGCCGGCATGTCGGCGGCGCTGCGGGCGGCCCAGCGGAATGCAGGACGCACCTCGCGCACGAGGGCGGACGGGGCGAGGGCGGCACCGGCCAGCGCGGAGCCTGTGCGTCCGATGAACGCGCGGCGGCTGACGGCCATCGAGCACCTCCTGGGGGTGAGGGCGAAGTCGGAGGAGTGGGTGGGGCGATGATGCGGTAGCGGCACGAACGCATGGGCGGGCGCTGGGGTTAGAATACTCGCGGTACGGCGGGACGTGAAGATCAGGGCGAACGCCTCCCGCCGAATCCATTCCCCTACCCAAGGAGCCTCTCGCCCCATGTCCCTCCAGATCGGCGACCCCGCCCCCGAGTTCGCGCTGCCCGACCAAGACGACAACATCGTCCGCCTGTCCGACCTGCGCGGTACGCGCGTGTTCCTCTACTTCTACCCCAAGGACGACACCCCCGGCTGCACGGCCCAGGCCTGCGGCTTTCGCGACGCCCAGCCGACGTTCGACGCCGGCGGCGGCGTCGTGCTCGGCGTCAGCCCGGACGGGGCTGCCTCGCATCGCAAGTTCCGCAAGAAGTACGACCTCGCGTTCCCGCTGCTCGTCGACGCGGACCACGCAGTGGCCGAGGCGTACGGCGCATGGGGCGACAAGTCGATGTTCGGCAAGCACTACCAGGGGATCATGCGCAGCCTGTTCATCATCGGCCCGGACGGCGCGCTCGAGGACGTCCGGATCAAGGTCAGCCCGGCCGACAGCGTCGCGCTGGCCGTCGCCGCCATGGCGCGTTGATCACCGGCCTCGACCACGTCCAGCTGGCGATCCCGGCCGGCGGCGAGGACGCGGCGCGCGCGTTCTATGGCGGCGTGCTGAGCCTGCGCGAGATCGCCAAGCCGGCGGCGCTCGCGGGACGCGGCGGCGTGTGGTTCGCGCTGGCCGACGGGCGGCAGCTGCACCTGGGCGTCGAGACGCCGTTCGTCGCGGCGGCGAAGGCGCACCCGGCGCTGGCTGCGGACGATGTCGACGCGGTCGCGGCGGCGCTGGCGGCCGCGGGGTACGAGGTGGCGTGGGACGACGGGTTGGCGCCGCGGCGGCGGGGGTATGTGGGGGACCCGTTCGGGAATCGGGTGGAGGTGATCGAGGGCATCGAGGGGGGTGGCGCGGACGGGGCGCGTTGATCGTTCGGTAGGGCGAAGCATTTCGTGCCTTTGGCACAAAATGCTTCGCCCCTACACCGCCCGGTTTGCGTACGCCACCGCCCGTTGTGCGAACCCCACCGCCAACCGCGCCCCCACCTCCGCCAACGTCTCCGCCTTCTTCGCATACGCGAACCGCACCTCGTCCCGTCCGAGCCCGGGCGTGACGTAGAGGCTGCTCGCGGCGACGACGGCGACGCCGACGGCCTGTGTCAGCCAGCGGGCGAAGGCGTCGCTGTCACCGTCGAAGGACCAGGCGTCGTAGCGGCAGAGGCAGTAGTAGGCGCCTTCGGGGGCACGGCAGGTGAAGCCGTTGGCGGCCAGGATCGACAGCATCGTGGCGCGGCGCACGGCGTAGGCATCGCGTTGTTCGGTGAAGAACGCCGCGGGCAGGTCCATGGCGGCGGCGGCGGCGTGTTGGAGGGGCGTTGGGGCGCAGATCGTCGTGAAGTCGTGGACGGTGCGCAGGGCGTGCGACCACGGCTCGGGCGCGACGGCGAAGCCGAGGCGCCAGCCCGTGACGGCGAACGTCTTCGAAAAGCCGGACAGCGTGATCGTCCGCTCTCGCATGCCGGGCAGCGTCGCCAGCGGGACGTGCTCGTGCGGGGCGTAGACGATCCGGTCGTAGATCTCGTCCGTGATCGCCACCAGATCGCGCTCGATGCACAGCACCGCCACGGCCTCGAGCTCCGCGCGGGTGAACACACGGCCGGTCGGGTTGTGCGGGGCGTTGAGGATGAGCGCCTTCGTCCGCGGGCTGACGGCCGCCGCCAGGCGCGCGGGGTCCAGGGCGTAGTCCGGCCCCTCGAGCGCCACGCCGACGGCCCGGCCGCCCGCGAAGCGCGCGGCGGGGGCGTAGTTCTCGTGCGCCGGCTCGAGCACAATCACCTCGTCGCCCGGTTCGAGCAGCGCCATCAGCGCCACCGTGACGGCCTCGGTGACGCCACATGTCACCGTGACGTGGCGTTCCGGATCGACCCAGTCGAAGTGGCCGGGGAAGCGGTCCGCGTAGCTCCGTGCGATCGCCGTGCGCAGCGCCGGGACGCCCCACGTGATCGCGTATTGGTTGTGGTCCGCCAGGATCGCCTCGGCGGCGGCGCGGCGGATCGGTTCGGGCGTGCCGAAGTCCGGGAAGCCCTGGGCGCAGTTTATGGCGCCGTGGGCGATGGCGAGGCGGGTCATCTCGCGGATCTGGCTCTCGATCATGCCGTTGAGCCGGCCGGCGGGCCGACGGGCGCTGGGCCGCGTCGTCGTCGTTGGCGGTGTCGCCGTCGGCGGCG
>JBDTSC010000379.1:0-3946 GCA_039931375.1 Ardenticatenales bacterium | reverse complement strand
CCGCCACCGAAGCGCGCAAGCGGCGCTACAAGCTGCTCGCCGACGTGTCCACCACCCACGAACCCGTTCCCATCATGGACAAGCGCGGCAACGCCGTGCTGATCGGCGAGGACGACTGGCGAGCTGGACGCTGTGGCTGGGCGACGAATCTCCTCGCGCCGGCGCCGCACCGCCAGATGGTGTTCGTGCTGCCGAAGCGCCTGCGGCCGTACTTCCGTTGGCGTCGCAAACTGCTGGGCGACCTGGCCCGCATCGCGGCGCGAACGGATCCGCTGCAGTGCCCGAAGTGTGCCGGCGCGACGGCGTTGGAGACGCCGATGGGGCGGTTGACGCGGGGGTGGGAGGGGCCTAGACCTGCCAGGCTACAGAAGGGGCGCGATTGAAATTCCTATCCCCCCGATCCAGCCCCACGAATCGGCTGCACGGTCAAGCCGCGGGCATGTCGCGCGACCAAGGCGGAGTCTGGCAGCGCATCCGGCACGCCGCGGGCGCACTTCCTTGACACCTGGAAGGAGGCGTGCAGAATTGGCGGCTCGGCCAGAGGGACCTCGGATCAGGCTGGGATACAGATCACGATTCGGTCAACGCACAGGAGAAGCACGCGATGGGAATGAGTCTGCCTCAGGGGCAAGTGGGGCCGCCGCCCCAGCGACGGAACAACTGGACGATCGTGCTGCTGCTCTTGTTGCTGCTGCTCGTTGGCGCCGGCGCGGCGTGGTTCGTGCTGCGCTCTGGCGGCGCCGGATCTGGGGCGCTGGCCGAGGGCGAGGTCTTCATGGAGCCCGCGGCCGCCGTCGGCCCGGATCCCTTCAGCGCGCAGCCCTTGGCGCCGCCGCCGGATCCCTTGATCGCCCAGCCCGCCATCCAGGCGCCAACTCGCATCGAAGCGCCGAAGCAGGCGGCCATCCGGGCCAGCAGCGGCGCCCAGCCCGGCCTTTACGGCGGCACCCAAAGCGACACGGCCTGCGACAAGGCGCAGATGATCGCCTTCCTGGGCGCCAACGCCGACAAGGCCGCCGCCTGGGTCGCCGCGCAGAACGCCGACCCGTCGCTGCACTGGTCCGGGCCGTCCGGGTCCACTGCGCTCACCGTCGCGGACATCCCCGCGTACATCGGCACCCTCACGTCGTTGGTGCTCGTCGCCGACACGCGCGTGACGAACCACGGCTTCGTCGCCGGGAAGGCCACGCCGCGCCAGTCGGTCATGCAGAGGGGCTCGGCGGTCCTCGTCGACACCTACGGCGTGCCCCGGGCGCGCTGCTTCTGCGGCAACCCCCTCCTCCCGCCCGTGCCTGCCAAGGTGCAGGTGACGTACGTCGGGAGCGCCTGGCCCGGCTTCGACCCCGGCACGGTCAGCGTCGTCAGCCCCGCCCCGCAGCCGGTGACGCAGTTCACGGTCAAGCTGCCCGACGGCACGACGACCACTATCACGGTGGGCGGGCCTCCCGCGGCGGCCGCGCCCACGGCGGCCGTGCCCACGGCGGCCGCGCCCCTGGGCGCCTCGCCCGTGGCCGCCGCGACCAACACCGTCGCTGCCCCGGCCGCAACCGGCCAGACGACCTCGACGGCCTCGACGCCTGCCACCGCTACCGCTTCTGCTCCTGCCACCGCGGTTGCTGCCACGGCCGTTCCGGCAACGGCGGTCCCGGCAACGGACGTGCCGCAGCCGACCGCGGCGCCGCAGCCGACCGCCGCGCCGCTCGTGACGGTCAACTTCGTGAGCACGTGCGTTGAACCAGTTGACGTCTTTTGGATCGACCAGCGCGGAAATCAGCAGTTCTACTACACGATTCAACCCGGCGAGAGCCGGTCGCAAGAGACCGGTCCGGGTGATGTGTGGCATATCAAAAATCCGACGGGAGAGTGGGATTGGACGGTGCCCTCTGGAGGCGGTACGTATCGCATATGCGGGTAAGGTCTAGTTCCCCACCGCAGTGAGTCCGTGGGCTGATTGCAGGGGTTCAGGCGGGGTACTAGTCCCGCCTGAACCCCCTGCCCACAAGATCTCTCGTGGCGGGGTCCTGGACCGGTGCTGCCAGAAGCCTGTGAGGAGACACGACTTCGGTCCCAACGCGGAGGAGACACGCGACGCATGGATTCGACCCAGACACCTAATCCCGGCCAGCCATCCGGCCCGCCGCCCGGCTCGTGGGGGCCACCACCGCGCCAGCCCAGCAATTGGCCTGTCGTGCTCCTGGCCGGCATCTTGATGCTGGCCATCGGCGGCGGTGGCATGTGGTTCTTCCTTCAGCGCGGCGGCAGCGACGTTCCGCCGGCGGCACCGGAAGCTGCCGTGCCGGCCGTCGCGCCGAGCCAGGCCACACCGGCGGCAGCCGCGCCGACGGCGTACCAGGGACAGCTCGTCATGGACCCGCTTCGGCGGATCTCCATGGCCGCTCCGCCCGCGGGCTGGCAGTTCGAGAGCGATCACGGGACGAATGCGGCCACCGGATTCGAGCTCTTGCGGCTTGCGCCGGACCTCGCCATCGGCAAGAAGGAAGGGACCTCGACCCAAGCCTACATCGTCGCGGGTCAGTACTGGCCGACCAAGAGTGGAGGAGCGCTGGATCTGCCGGCGATCTGGGAAAACCTCAAGCCAACGGACTGCACGACGGTCGGGATCCCAGAACCGCACAGCCATCCGCGTCACGGCTCGGGCCAGGTCCGCCGCAGCTCCGGTTGCGGCGCGGCGGGCATCGAGCGCTGGGAGTACGTCTTCCCGCAAGCTGGGGGGACGGCCGTCTACCACATCGCGGAAGTCACCAGCGATGCGGATCGCGCGTACTCCGCCGCGGTGCTGGACACGCTCGAGGTCAAGCCCCCGCCGCCGTTCCCGGCGGCCGTCACGGATTGCTCGCCGGATACCGGCTCGAACACGCTCCCGTTCGTCCTGGTCAACCAGACAGCGGCACCGGTTCTGGTGTACTGGGTGGGCTATGACTGCGCGCTCGAGCTGTACGGCATCATCGAAGCCGGCGAGACGTTGGACGATTGGACTGCGTTCGTCCAGCACCGTTGGGTGGCGACCTCGTTCGATGGTGCAACCATCGCCACGCATGTGATTCCCGCCGGAGGCGGCACCTGGACCATCGGCCCGTGAGTAGTGCGCCGACGGCGGCCTCCACGGCGGTTGTGCGTGCGCGCCACAAGTCCATGGGGCTCGCGCTCTGGTGGGCAATGGGAGGCTAGTAATCGCGGATCGGGTCGTCGAAAGTCAATTTTTCCGCAGCCACGTTATGCCACGTTGGTCTGTGACCGGGCGGCAGGGCCTAGCGCAAAATCGCGGAACGCGCCGCGTCGGCCTCCGGCCGGCGGGTTGAGTCCTTCGGGCGGAGGCCGGACGGACACGATCAGCAGTATCGCGCCAGACTCCGTACGATCGAGCGCGCAGCCCTCTTGCCGGCCACCCATCTTCGTTCCGCCACACCGGCGGCCAAGCACAGTGCTCCGCCCCGCGATTCACTGTGATCCCCGACCCGATTCACTGTGCTCCGCGCCCCCATTCACCGTGCTCCGCCGCCCGAGCCATATGGCTCCGCCGCGCCATCGTCGTCGTCGTCCGCCGCGCCATCCCCCGTGCCCCGCCACGCAAACGGGGGACCGTCCCTCGACGGCCCCCCGTTGCTCACACCGCTTCGCCCGCGGCCTGCGGCCTGCGACGCCGCTTCGCCCGCGCTACCGCCCGGCGACAGCCCCGCGGCACCGTGAACGCGCGGCCCGGCCCATCACCATCACTCCCCCGACACCCCCGACTCCCCCGGCGCCGATGACGCCGGCGACGCCGGCGACGCCGGCGACGCCGGCGACGCGGACGCCGACAACGCCGACGACGCCCTCACCCGCCCCTTCGCCGGCAGCTCCAGCGGATCATCCGGGTGCTCCGCGTCCCACCGCACCTTGAGCGCCGCCAGGTCGAGCCCGACGGACTCGCGGTGTTCGACGGCGC
>JBDTSC010000378.1:0-3948 GCA_039931375.1 Ardenticatenales bacterium | reverse complement strand
TCACGGCCGGGCGGCCGCCCGCAACGCACGGTGCGACCGCCCCGACACCGCGCCCGCCATCCCCCCACCATCAAGCCATCTCAAACCGATCCAAGTTCATCACCTTGTCCCACGCCGCCACGAAGTCACGCACGAACGTCGCCTTGGCGTCCTCTGAGGCGTACACCTCGGCGAGCGCGCGGAGCTGTGAGTTGGAGCCGAAGACGAGGTCCACCGCCGTACCGGTCCACTTGACGGCGCCCGTGCCGCGGTCGTGGCCCTCGTACACGCCATCGGACATCGCGGACGGCTGCCAGCGGGTGCCCATGTGCAGCAGGTGCACGAAGAAGTCGTTCGTCAACGCCTCGGGCCGGTCGGTGAAGACGCCGTGCTTGGAGCGGCCGCTGTTGGCGTTCAGGGCGCGCAGGCCGCCGATCAGCACCGTCATCTCCGGTGCGGTCAGGGTCAACAGGTTGGCCCGCTCCACCAGGAGGTGCTCCGCCGGCGTCGCGTGCCCGGCTTGCGCGTAGTTGCGGAAGCCGTCCGCGGTCGGCTCGAGCACGGCGAACGACTCCACGTCCGTCTGCGAGGGCGTGGCGTCCGTCCGCCCGGGCGCGAACGGCACCGTCACGCCGTGGCCGGCGTTCTTCGCCGCCTGCTCGATGGCCGCGCAGCCGCCCAGGACGATCAGATCGGCCATCGAGATCCGCGTGCCGCCGGACGCCGAAGCGTTGAAGTCCGCCTGAATGCCTTCCAGGGTGCGCAGCACGGTCTGCAACTCGGCGGGATCGTTGACCGCCCAGTCCTTCTGCGGCGCCAGGCGAATCCGCGCCCCGTTCGCTCCGCCGCGCTTGTCGGTGCCGCGGAAGGTGGCTGCGGACGCCCAGGCGGTCGACACGAGTTGGGCGATGGACAGGCCCGAGGCGCGAATCCGGTCCTTGAGGGCGGCGACGTCCGCGTCCGTGACCAGCGCGTGGTCGACGGCGGGAACGGGGTCCTGCCACAGGAGCGGCTCGGCCGGCACCCATGGGCCCAGGTAGCGGGCGATCGGGCCCATGTCGCGGTGCGTCAGCTTGTACCACGCCTTGGCGAAGGCGTGCGCGAACTCGTCCGGGTGCTCGTGGAAGTGCTTGGAGATCGGGCCGTAGATCGGGTCCTCCCGCAGCGCGAGGTCCGTCGTGAGCATGACGGGCGCGTGCCGCTTGGACGGATCGTGCGCGTCCGGCACGGCGTCGTGCGCCGCGCCGTTCTTGGGGGACCACTGATGCGCGCCGGCGGGGCTCTTGGTCAGCTCCCAGTCGTAGTTGAAGAGGTTGTCGAAGAACGTGTTGTCCCACCGAATCGGGTCGTTCGTCCAGGCGCCCTCCAGCCCGCTGGTGTAGGTGTCGTCGCCGCTGCCGCTGCCGGCGCTGTTCATCCAGCCGAAGCCCTGCTCTTCAAGAAGCGCGCCCTCCGGCTCGGCGCCGACGAACGTCGCCGCGACGGCCCCGTGGGTCTTGCCGAACGTGTGCCCGCCGGCGATGAGCGCGACGGTTTCCTCGTCGTTCATCGCCATGCGCGCGAACGTCTCGCGAATGTCCTTGGCGGAGGCGAGGGGATCCGGGGTGCCGTTCGGCCCCTCGGGGTTCACGTAGATCAGGCCCATCTGCACGGCGCCAAAGGGGTTCGCCAGCTCCCGGTCGCCGCTGTAGCGCTCGTCGCCGAGCCAGGTGTCCTCGGACCCCCAGTAGGTGACCTCGTCGGGTTCCCAGATGTCCTCCCGGCCGCCGCCGAAGCCGATCGTCTCGAACCCCATCGAGTCAAGGGCGCAGTTGCCGGCGAAGATGATCAGGTCCGCCCACGAGATCTTCTGACCGTACTTCTGCTTGATCGGCCACAGCAGGCGACGCGCCTTGTCCAGGTTCGCGTTGTCCGGCCAGCTGTTGAGCGGCGCGAAGCGCTGGGCGCCGCTGCCCCCGCCGCCCCGGCCATCCGAGATGCGGTACGTGCCGGCGCTGTGCCACGCCATCCGGATGAAGAACGGCCCGTAGTGGCCGTAGTCGGCGGGCCACCAGTCCTGCGATGTCGTCATCAGCGCGAACACGTCCGCTTTTAGGGCGTCCAGGTCCAGCGTCGCGAACGCCGCCGCATAGTCGAAGTCCGCGGCCATCGGGTTGGACAGGGGCGAGTGCTGGTGGAGGACCCGCAGGTTGAGCTGGTTCGGCCACCAGTCCTGGTTCGAGCGGCTGCCCATGGCGGTGTGCGGGACGGGGCACTTGCCCGCGCCGTTCGTGGTTCCTGACATCTGGTTTCTCCTTGTGTTCCGAACTGGACAGGTGTTTGCGTCTTGCGTCACGATGGGGCAGGGCAATCGCATCCAACGTGGCCCGCGATCACCCTTCGTGTAATGGCTGGGCCACAGTATAGGACGGAGACCCATTGTCGACGTCCCATTCCTCGCCCGAAGGATGCTGAACTCGTGCCTCGTTCCGTGTTCTGGACCGCTGCCCTCGCCGCCGCCCTCCTGGCCGGCTGCCAAGCCAATGCGCCCGCTCCCGTCCCGCCCGCCGTCGCCCCCTCGACCGCGGCCGACGGAGCCCCATCCGCTCCCCTCGCCAACGCGCCGGCCGCCGAAGCGCCCGCCGCCGATCCGAACCGCGGCTTCAGCGCCACGGACCCTGCAAGCGTCCAACTGGCCGCCGGTCGGCCGCAACTGATCGAGTTCTACGCCGAGTGGTGAGTGGTGTGCCAAGCCATGCGGCCCGTCGTGCACGGGCTGGAGGATCGGTACAAGGACAAGATCGGCTTCGTCTACATGGACATCGATGATCGCGCCACCGAGACGCTGCAGCAGCAGTTGGCCTTCCGCGGCCAGCCCTACTACGTCCTCGTCGATGGCGCCGGCGCCAAGGTGGCCGAGTGGCAGGGTTCGACGCCGGAGCGGGAGTTCGTGGCGGCGTTCGATCGGGCGTTGGCGGAGTGATGGTGGGGGGATAACACCCCAAGCCCTTCACCTCCCAGCGAAAAACCGCAACGCCACCGGCAGATAACCGCGCACCCGCGCGGCGGCGGTGGCGGACGGCGTGATCGCCGCGGTCGCCGTCGCGGACGACGTCGCCGCCACGCTCGTCGTTGCCGTAGCCGTGACCGTCGACGTCACCGCCGTCGCCGTCCCCACCGTCGCCCGCCACGCCCCGTCGACGCAGTACCCGCTGTCGTGGACGTTGTCGGCCCGCTCCGGATCGGCCGTCCCGCCGCAGAGGCACGGGGCGCTGATCGGCGCGCCGTCCGCGCAGGCGGCGGGGCCGATGTAGGCGCGGCTGAAGAGCACGTTGTCGACGTCGAGCACGTTGGTCGTGTGCGGCGGGTTGTTGTGGATATACAGGTACACACCCGCCTCGTTCACCCGCAGCGCGCGGGCCGTGCGCCAGGCGATGCCGTCCTGGCGGAACGTCTTGCGGCCGTCCAACCAGAACGTCTCGCTGCCGTCCGCCTGGCCGGGCGTGCCGGCGTCGATGGCCATCTCGATCACGTGCCACGCGCCGCGCGAGAGGAAGGCGTCCGTTTCCGGCGCGAACATGTCGCCGTAGCAGTCGTCCGGGCCGGGCAGGCCGCAGTCCTTGAACATCTTGTGGTAGTAGCTGTAGAAGCCCCATCGCCCCGGAAACGGCAGCCGCTGGTAGGCGGACCACGGCTCGAGCTCGGACGAGAAGATCGCGTCGCCCTTCGGGCGCTTCCCGGCGTGGCCCAGGCAGCTCCACGGGTAGAGGTCGGCGGCGCAGGCCGTCAAGCCGCCCAGGTGCATGAAGTTGCCCTGATGGAAGTCCGCGTTGAAGCGCACGTAGCGGCGGTAGTGGATCACGTCCCAGTCCACGGCGCGCCCGAGGAACTTCGACGGCCCCGACGTCACGCCGTTGGCCAGCGCCGCGTCGCCGTCGTTCACCACCTGCAGGCGCATGCTGTGCGTCCCCGCCACGCCGCCCGGATTCT
>JBDTSC010000377.1:0-3951 GCA_039931375.1 Ardenticatenales bacterium | reverse complement strand
GCGAAGCGCCGCGCGTCGTCGTCGCCCTGGCCGAACGCGCCGCCGAACAGCTCGCGCACCGCGGCGGCGTAGACGGGCCACGCGGCCTGGAGCGCGCGCTCGCCATCGTCCGTCAGCACCGCGAACGCCCCGCGCCGATCGTTCGGGCAACGCTCGCGGCGCAGCAATCCGTCCGCCTCCAGGCGGTCGACCAGCCGGGTCAAGCCGCTGCGGCTGAGCACGACGTGGTCGGCCAGCTCATGCATCCGGCTGCGGTGGTCGCAGGCCTCGTGCACGGACAGGAGGACATCGAACGTCCCAAGGCTGACGCACCCGGCGCCGGTCAGCCGCTGATCGACGGCCTCTGTCAAGCGGGCATGCGCGGTCAGGAACGAGCGCCAGGCGTCGAGAACGCCGTCGCAGATCAGGGGTGCCATGGGGCCGATGATAGCATACGGGGGTTTGTCGTTGCGGGCGCAACTATTTATTGCGATACGAGCCGCTCCTCCCGTGTCAGCGATCCCACATCGCGCTGCGCACCCCGGCCATCTGCGCGACCACGTCGTACAGTCGCGGCGATGCGCCAAGCACGCCAAGGTGGACGGTTCGGCGCTCGCCCTCTGACTGCCAATACAGGAACCCGTCACCGTCCGGCGTCCACTCGATCGTGCCCGCGGTGCGCGCCTCCGTGTCGTCCTCGACGGGCCAGGTCGGCAGGGCGAGCAGGCGGCGGGAATCGGAGGGATGTTCGCCCAGCGGCATCGAGTAGACCCCCGTGGTCACCGCCGCACTGTCGACGGCGCGCTGCAAGCCGAACCGCACCTCGCCGCCGCCGCCGCCGTCGCCGCCGTCGCCGCCGACGACGACCGGATCGAACGGATTGAACAGCATCGGGCCGACGCTGAGCAGCGGGCTGCGCCACGCCTCGCCGGCGACGTAGCCGCGGCTGCCGTCGCCGAAAGTGGTCATCGGCGCCGCGGCCATGTCCAGCCGCAGGAGCGACAGCGCGCCCGTGCCGTAGCCCTCGAACTGCGCGTGAACCACCCGGCCCATGCCGTCGAAGGCAACGTGCGAGCGACTTGCCCACGTAGTGCTGTCCGGCACGTCGTAGAGATCGCTCGTGGCGACGTCCAGCACGGCGTCCGTGAGGCCCTCGTAGTGCCCCACGGCAACGTGAAGGCGCCGTCCGTCCGGCGACCACGCCGCGGGCCGGTAGGACCGAACGGCAGCCTCGTCCGACGGCACGACCACATGCGCGATGCCGCCCACGCGCTTGCCCGTGGCGACGTCGACGATCCACAGCCCTTCCCCGTCCATGAGCGCGGCGAGACGCCCATCCGGTGACAGGACGACGCCACGGCACTCGGCGCGCTCCGAGTCCGACAACTGGGCGGCGGGGCACGTCGCGACGACGCGCCGCGGACCGGGCCGCAGCCGCTCGCCGTCCCGCCCGAGGTCGACGACGTACAGGACGCCGTCGCCGGGCGCGGCCGGCCGGCCGTCCGCCCGGACGCCGAGCTCGACCCAGGCCAGCCGGGTGAGCGCCGCGTCGACGCTCCACTGATGGACGGTGTTCCATGGGTTGTTACTCCAACCCCATGCGCGATCGAACGTCACCCGCTCCCCCGATCGGCGATCGATCACCATCAACCGCGACCGCACGCCGGGCGTGCCATACGCGCCCTTCACCTGCGCCATCACGAGCCAGCGGCCGTCGCCGGCGCTGACGAAAGCGTGCGGCCTCGCCGCCGGATCGTTGTAGTCGTCGGCCAACGCGTCCAGCCGCCAGCCGTCGTCGCCCGGCGACCAGACGACCTTCGGCGCGCCGCCCGCCTTGGGCCAGCACGCGATCCCGCCGTCCCGCTCCACGCACAGACCGGCTGGCAGCGCTGGCATCGCGCCCTGGTCCGCCGGGACGACGACGGGGGTCGGCGCCGTCGATGGGCCGGCCGATGGGTCGGGATAGGCCTGCGCCGATGCGTACGCGTCGCCCGCCCGCCGCACGGTCCGCCCACCCTTGCCGTCCGCCTGCACGACTTCCTCGGTCCCATCCCCGTCCACGTCGAGCACCTCAACCGGCTCGGCGAACCGCCCGACGACGGGCGGCACGTCGCCGTCGCCGTAGACGATGAGCGCATCGTAGCCGGGTCCGACGTCGTCGCCGTGCTGGATGCCGACGGCCGTGTGCGGCACGCCTTCAACACCCTGGTTGATCGTCATGATGGTCTGGCAGGCATAGCCTTCCCAATCGCCCGCGGCGAGCATGAACAGCCGGCGGTGGACGACGCCGTCGTCGCCGCGGCCGAGCTGAATGGCGGCGCCGACATCGTCCATCGTCACGGTGACGTGATCGCCCATGACCGCCTCGCTGTCGACGCAGCCGCCAAAGTTCGCCCTGGCGGCGTGCCGTGGCAAGGACGGTTCCCCGCGGCTGTCCCAGAGCAGGCGCTCGCCGTCGGCGGACACCACCGCGATCGCCTTCTCGCCATCCAGCCGATACGACGCGACGAGCGCGTCCTCATCCCGCCAAGGGCCGGCACCGTCGACCACGGCGCCCGGTGGGAGCGCGCGGCGCATGTCCGTCGTGGGCGACGCGGTCGGCGCCGGCGGAACGGTCGATGTCGGCGGGCGCGGCGTACCCGGACCGGGGTACGCGTCCGCCCGGAGGACGGTTGCGCGGAGCCAGGCATGGCGCCCCGCCGCCTGACCTGTTGCGGCGGCGTCGGCATCGCCGGGTCGTTCGGTCGATGACAGCGCCGCCGTCGCGTCCACCAGCGATGGTCGCGCCGCAGGGCGATCGATCGGCTGGCCGGTCCACCTCACGCCCCCGGCCCATAACGCAAGCCCGGACAGCACGGCGAGGGCCGTCAGCCAAGCGGCGACGCGGAGGCGCGAGCGAGGCAACGCGGGCATGACGGGCTCCTTCGATACGTTGGCGATGGTGGCGTCGAGTCCCCGCATTATAGCCCGCCGGCACCCGCTGGCGGCCGGCCCAGACTGGACAATCCCCCCCTTTACAGGGTATAAGCCCCTTCTGTTCCGCCCCGGCGCGATCCTGTCGGCACCCATGCCGACCGCGTCGACTTCGGGACCAGCGTCCACCGCACCCGCGTGTGGCCGCCGGCGGCGACGCTTTGGCCGCCGCACGACGTTCCGCCCTGACGCTCGCCCAAAACCGCTCAATCCCCAACCCAATGGAGGCCACACCATGCTGGCGATGGCTCGATCGATTCGATGCGCGCTCCGACCGACGTTCGGCCGGCCGCTGCGCACCCTGTCCGCCGTGCTCCTGACCACCACAGTCTGGGCGCTGGGCCGCACGACGGCCCTCGCAGCCAGCCCGCTCCAGGAGCACACCGGCGGCGGCGAGCTGTCGTTGCAGCTGCCGGACAACATGTGGACCGGCACGCCGTTCTTCGGCGGGACGATGGGCGCGCGGACGCTGCTGTACATCGGCGTCGTCGTCTGCGTGCTCGGCCTGCTCTTCGGCGCGTGGACGTATCGCCAGGTCAAGAACCTGCCGACCCACGCCTCGATGCGCGAGATGTCGGAGCTGATCTACGAGACGTGCAAGACGTACCTGCTGACCCAGGGACGGTTCCTGCTCATCCTGTGGGCGTTCATCGCCGCCGTGATGCTCCTGTACTTCGGCGTCTTCGCCAACGCCGGGCCGACGCAGCTGTTCCTCATCCTGCTCTTCAGCCTGATCGGCATCGCCGGCAGCTTTGGGGTGGCGTGGTTCGGCATCCGGATCAACACCCTGGCCAACAGCCGCACCGCCTTCGCGGCGCTGCGCGGCACGCCGATGGGCATCAGCATCATCCCGCTCCAGAGCGGCATGAGCATCGGCATGCTCCTGATCAGCGTCGAGCTGATCATGATGCTCTTCATCCTGCTCTTCGTCCCCAACGCCTACGTCGGCGCCTGCTTCGTCGGCTTCGCGATCGGCGAGTCGCTGGGCGCGGCGGCGCT
>JBDTSC010000376.1:0-3956 GCA_039931375.1 Ardenticatenales bacterium | reverse complement strand
GAGACGCGCCTGCACGTCATGCTGCCGGCGGCCGAGGAGGATGACGCCCTCCGCTTCTACGGCGTCTATCGCCACGTCGTCACGCTGCGGACGAACGACCCGCTCGTGCCGCTGATCGACGTCGTGTTCGCCGGCACGGTGGCGCGTCCGGTCGCGCCCTGAGGGAGCGCGGCTCGGGCCGAGGTGTGCGTCCGCGATCGTCGTCGACCGCGCGGCCGTCGGGGGTGCATGGGCGTTGACCCGAGCCGGCCCGACACCTACACTTCCGGGCTGCCGCCCATGCCCAACCGGTGCGCGCCGCGACCGCTTCGCGGTCGATGCGCACCCCGCCACTTTCGGAGCGCGCGATGCGCCTTCGCTATGTCCTTGGCGCCGGGTTGATCCTCGGCGCCGTGATCGTGATCAGCATCGTCACGTTCAGCCGCCAGGCTGAGGCGTACTATACCGTCGGTGAACTCTGGACGAACGCCGCGCCGAACGCCGCGCCCGACGCCGCACCCGCGGCGCTCTCGGCGGCGGTCGGGCGGCCGATGCGCATCCGCGGTTACGTGGACGCCGCGAGCGTGCGGCGCGGGGACAACGGCCTGCGCTTGTCGTTCGACCTGACGGACGAGGATCGTCGGGTCGGCGTGACGTACCGCGGCCTTGTGCCGGACACGTTCGATCGCGCGGAGTCCGTGACCGTCGGCGGACGGCTGAGCGATGACGGCGCGTTCGTTGCGGACGAGCTGTTCGTCCAGTGCCCGTCCAAGTACGAAGCGGTCCCGCCGGGCGCGACGGCGCCCGCGTCCAAGAAGCAAGGGTGAGCGCATGGCGGAGCTAGGCTACGCCTGCGTCGTCGCCGCGTTGGCCTGCGTCGGGTATGCCGCCGTGGCCTCTGCGCTCGGCGCCGGGCGCCACGTGCCCGCGCTGGTCGGCAGCGGGCGGCGATCCATGCTGGTCGGCGCGGCGCTCATCACGGCGGCGGTGGCGGTCCTCGAGATCAGCCTGTACCGCCACGACTTCACCATGGCCTACGTGTGGAAGACGTCCAGCCTCACTACGCCCGCCCTCTACCTGATGACGGCGCTCTGGGGCGGGCAGGAGGGATCGCTTCTCTTCTGGAGCTGGCTCATGAGCGGCTACGTCTCGCTCGCCTTGCTCCGCCCGTGGCGCGCCGACGTCGGCCTCATGCCGTGGTTCACGGCGATCGGCGCGACGGTGCTCATGTTCTTCCTCGGGCTCGTCGCGTTCGTCGCGAACCCGTTCAGCCGGCTGGCGGTCGTGCCCGCGGACGGCAGCGGCCTGAACGCGCTGCTCCAGCACCCCGGCATGGCGTTCCACCCACCCATGCTCTACCTGGGGCTGACCGGCCTCACGATCCCGTACGCGTTCGCGATGGCGGCGCTGATCACGGGGCGCCTGGACGCGGCGTGGCTGACGGCATCCCGCCGCTGGCTGCTCGTGGCGTGGCTCTGCCTGTCGATCGGCCTCGGCCTCGGCGGGCGGTGGGCGTACGATGTGCTCGGCTGGGGCGGCTACTGGGGCTGGGATCCGGTCGAGAACGCGGCGCTCATGCCGTGGCTGGCGTCGACGGCGTTCCTCCACTCGATCATGGCCGAGGAGCGCCGCGGCCTCTTTCGCACCTGGAACGCGGCGCTCGTCGTCCTGACGTTCTGCCTCGTGCTGATCGGCACGTTTCTGACGCGCGCCGGCCTCGTATCGAGCGTTCACGCTTTTGCCCAGAGCGACATCGGCCCGTACTTCCTCGGCTTCACCTCGTTCGCGATCATCGGCAGCATCGCCCTGTTGTGGTGGCGGTTGCCGCTGCTGCGGAGCACGGTGCGCGTCGAGCGCCTCGTGAGCCGCGAGGCGGCGTTCCTGGGCAACAACCTGCTCTTCATCGGGGCGCTGTTCGCGGTCTTCTGGGGCACGACGTTCCCGATCATCAGCGAGTGGGTCACCGGCCAGAAGCTCACGATCGGTCCGAGCTATTTCAACCGCCTCGTGCTGCCGCTGCTGGGGGCGGCCGTCCTGCTGATGGGCATCGGCCCCGTCGTCGCGTGGCGGCGCGGGGATGCGCGCGCCGTCGCCCGCGTGCTCAGCCGCCCGGCCTTCCTGGCCCTCGTCCTCGTGGTGGCGCTCGCCGTTGCCGGCATCCACCAGCCGACCGCGCTCGCCGGCTTCGCCGTGGCCGCCTTCGCCGGAGGCGCGACCGTGATCGAGATCGTGCGCGGCGTCCGATCGCGGCGGCGGCTCGGCGAGGGGTGGGGGACGGCGTTCGTCCGGCTCGTGGCGCGGCAGAGGCGCCGCTACGGCGGCTACATCGTGCACCTGGGCATCGTGTTCCTGGCGATCGGCGTTACGGGCAACGTGTACAAAGCGGACGCGGAGACCGCGCTGCGGCAGGGCGAGTCGGTGACCGTCGGCGACTACGCGCTGCGCTTCGAGGGGTTCGGGCAGAGCAGTGAGCCGGATCGACAGATCGACCGCGCTCGCTTCACGGTGCTGCAGCGCGGCCGCGTCGTCGGCGAGGTGGCCCCCAGCCGGCAGCTGTTCCGCAACCGCGAGGACCAGCCGATGACGATCCCGTCCATCCTGCATCGCCCGCTCGCGGACGTGTACGCCCTTCTGGGCGGCTTCGACGACGCGGCCGGCGTCGTGACGGTGAAGGTGCACGTCAACCCGCTGGTCGGCTGCGTCTGGCTCGGCCTCATCGTGCTCGTGCTGGGCACGCTGACGGCCGCTTGGCCGGACGGTCAGGAGCAGCGCGTGCTGGACGCGGAGCTGGCCCGATTGCTCTCCGGCAGCGCGCCGCCGCGGCCGACCGTCGCGTGACGCCTCGCCGACCGCTCGCGTCCGCCTCCGGTCGTTCGGCGTACTCGCGACCGCGAGGCCACCCCAAGCGACCACGGGTGCGCCATTTCGGCGCGCGCGCGGCAGGCGCGCTCGGCGTCGCCGTGATCGCCATGGCGCTGGCCGCCTTCGCGCCGGCGTCCGCGTTCGCCCAGGCTGACGACGGCGGCGCCACCACCGCCGCCGTCCCCGCGCAGACCGGCGCCACGTACGACGCGGCGGAGGCGGACGCGATCGCGCGCTCGCTCAACTGCCCGATCTGCGAGGGCCGCAACCTGATCGACTGCCCGCTGCCGGTGTGCGCCGAGATGCGCGGCGAGATCCGTACACGCCTTGCGGCCGGCGAACATCGCTCCGCGATCATCCAGTATTTCGTCGACTACTACGGCGAGCGCGTACGAAACACGCCGCCCCTGTCCGGTCTTTCCGGCCTGGCGTGGTGGGTGCCGCTCGCGGCGCTGATCGGCGGCGCCGCCGTCGTCGTTCGCTTGGTGAACGGCCGGACGGCGAACCCCACCACTACGCCTCGTCCCGCCGACGCGGATATGACCCCCGGCGCTCCACTTTCGTCGACGGCAGCTGTGGCAGGGTCGCCCGGCGGCGCGGTGGACTACGCCGCGGCGATCGAACGACTGGCCGCCGCGCGCGCATCGGGAGACGACGAATGACCGTTTCGGCTCCGCCATCGCCGCCATCGCCGCCGCCGCCGCCGCCGCTGCCCACCGAACCGCGTGGGCGGAGCGGCCGCTTCGGCTGGACGTTCCTCGTGGTCGGCGTGCTGGCCGTGGCCTTCATGAGCGCCCTCGGCGACGCGGTGCGCAAGCCGAAGGGCGGGCCGGCCATCGGCGAGCCGGCGCCGAACTTCACGCTCGTGACGTTCGACGGGCCGGCGATCGCGCTGGACGATGTGCGCGGGCAGGTCGTGGTCCTTAACTTCTGGGCGTCTTGGTGCGCGCCGTGCGCGGAGGAGGCGGACGACCTCGAGCAGCTGTGGCAACGATTCAAGCTGCGCGATGTTCGCTTCCTCGGGGTGGACTACGTCGACACGGACGGCCCCGCGCGCGCTTACCTGGCGGAGCACGGCGTGACCTATCCGAACGGCCCGGACCTCGGCAGCCGCA
>JBDTSC010000375.1:0-3978 GCA_039931375.1 Ardenticatenales bacterium | reverse complement strand
GACTTGGGATCGAACCACCCGCTGAACGTACCCCACCACAGGCACGTCGACGACGTCACGGTGCGGTCGCCGATGGCGACGCCCGCTAATTCGACGCCGAATCGCGATTGGATCTGGGCGGCGGTCATCAGCACGAGATCCTTGAGCGTTGGCTCGGGCGCCGGTCCGCCTGCGGCATAGAAGCGGGCTGTGTCGACGGCTGTATGTTGGATATCGGGGGCGGGAAGGCTGTTGGCGTCGCGGCACGTCGTGTCGCGGTAGGGCGGATGGGCGAGGGCGATCGGCAAGTAGGCTCGCGGGACGGGCCACGGGATATCCCAAAAGTGGTCCTCGGTCGGCATCGGCGTGATCGGCGGGACGGACAGCACATCGTCGGCCGGCGCGAAGAGAATCGTGTCGGGCTCGCCGACCGTCCACACACCCATTCGTCCGTTGGCAAGCGGTGCGGCATCGATGTCGTGGAGGCCGAAGCTCTGGCCCGAACTGCCTGAGATCTCGGGATCGCCCCGCACGAGCTTCCACTTGCCGTTGACGAACGCCATCACGATGCCGTAATCGCAAGCCGCGAGAGCGAAGTCGCCGCTGGTCCTGATCGCGTGGACGGACGCGCCGGCAGGGAGGTAGGCGTCGAACGTCCACGCTGAGCCGTCGAACCGGTCGATCCGACCATCACCACCCGCCCAGCGCTCCCCGGCCGGGCCGATGCCCGCGGACTGCGCGCCCTCGTCGCGGATCTGCGTCCATCCGCCGTCGCCGTCCGTGCCGCCCCGCCACACGCCGACGCTCGTTGCGATCAACACGTCGCCGTGGCCGATTGCCACGTCGTGTGCGACGCCAGGTCCGCGCCACACCTCACGCCAAACGTTGCCCGCGTCCCGTTCGAAGAGCGCGGCCTCGGCGCCGACGTTCTTGCGGCCGACACCCGGCGTCGCGATGGCCAGCGCCCACACCCGGCCGTCGTCGGCCGTCGCCACGCGAATCAGGTCGATCGATGTGGGAAATGGCGTCTGCGCCCACGCGCCCGACGCGTAGCGCGCGACGAACCCTCCGGGACCGACCGCCCACGCCTCGCGTGCGCCGACCGCCGCGATGTCGCGCGCTTGATGCAGCACCGAGTCGTCCGGCATCGCCCGCCATTCCGTCCCGTCGTATGCCATCGCCCGCCGCCCGAGCGCCCACCCTGCGTGGTCGTTGAGCATGGCGACGGCGCCAAGAGTGCCGGCATCGTGGAGGAGTACTACGGACTCCGCGTCGAGGCGATAGATCCAACCATCGTTGTTGGCTGCAACGGCGTAGCTCTCGCCGGGGACGAAGTCGACGTCGATGATGTACGGCATCCACAAGTTCGGATACCGCTGAGCGACGGCCGGTACTTTGACGCTCAACGGTCGCCACACGCCTTGCTGCAACGCGAAGACGTCGCCACCCTGCGTGAGCGCAAAGCCCTTGTCGCCGCGAACAGTCAGCGACTCGAGCTTGGCCCCCACTTCGTTCAAGACGATGCTCCAGCCGGTGCCGTCGAAGTGCAGGATCCAGCGATGGTCGTCCTCGAAGCCGAAGTTCGGGCCGTCGCCGCCGATCGCCCATACGTCGTTCGCGGCTGTTTCCCTGACGCGACCTGCGCCAAGGCCATTGGGCAGCGGCCATTCGGTCCAAACGTGGCCGTCATAATGGACGGCCGTGGTCCCGACGGCCCAGCCCTCGGTCGCCGATTGCATCCAGATGGAGCCAAGGTCGACGAATGCGTTCGGCGGCGTCCAATCGGGCAGCCACTGGCCGTCGCGTAGGCGGAGGATCATCACCGCGCTGCTCTGCGCCGACCGGGCGATGGCCCAGACATCAGTCGGCGAGACCACGGCCACGTCGTGAAAGCGGTAGCCCAAAACGCGCTCGGACGGGCCGGCGACCCCGTCCCGGATCGGGATGACCTCTTCGTTGTCGCCGACGGCCCAACCGTAGCCGTTCGGAAGCACGTCGACGCTCCACAGCTCGCCCTCGACATCGCGCCGATCGGCGCTGCGCCACTCGTCGCCATCGAAGTGCACGAGGTTTGAGCCGGCGGCCCAGATCGAGTCGGCGCTGACGGCATGTATCCGATTCACCGAATGAAAGCCGCCCCACTGCGTCGTCCAGAGAGATCTCGGCGCCGGCGTCTCATGCGCCACCGCCCGCCCTACGGGCCCCGGCGCCGAGTCCGCCGGGCGTGCGATGGCTACGGCGGTGAGCGCGGCGACAACAAGCAGTGGTGCAAGACAAGTCGTTCGGGAAAGGCTCATGGGATTCACCTCGCGAGGGAAGTTGGCGTCGGCACGACCGTCGGCGGCTCCGGCGTCGAAGTCGCCGGCCGCGTGCCCCCGACCGTCGGTGTCGGCGGCGGAGTGCGGGGCGAGGGCGTAGCCGGCGCGGTGGGACGGTCGGTTGGCGCGGTCGTTGGAACGGCTGGCGGAGCGATGCGGGTGATGCGCGGTTCGGGCGTGGCGGGGGAAGGCGGGGCCGGATAGGCTGGCTGGGTCGCCGACGGCGCGTGCGGGCCGGGGTAGCCGGCCGAGTCGGTCGCGGCCGCGGAGCGCGGCGCCGATTGGCGGCGACCGTCCTCCGGCGTCGTACCGTAGCCGCGCGAGTCGCCCGTGGCCGTCGCCTCGGGTGAGGATCGGATGGGGGCCGCGTCTTCAATGCCCCCGTTCGGCTTCGGTGACAGCGGAGTCGTCCGCGGTGTCATGGTCGGTGCCTCAGGCGGTTGTGCGGCCGGCGTGACGACGTTCAACAGCGCGGCGGTTGGCGAAGCGCCGGGCACGACCAGCGGCAGCGACGGTGCATGGGGCGTCGCCGGCATGCGGCGCCGTGGCTCGACCGAGTCGAGCGCGCGCCACGACATAAGGAGCGTCACGGCGAGTGCGGCCGACAGGAACGCCAGGTCGCCGAGCGACCATCGAGAACGCGCGGATCGTCGTTCGACGACCGGCCGAGGGCGGGACGGCGGCCGCAACGTCGTCGACCCGACGGCCGTCACGGCCCGCGGGATCGTCCCGTTCAGGCCGAACGCCGGGGCGACGACCGCGGCGTCCCGCATGCTCTGCCATGGCGGCGGCTCGGGTGCGGCCGGGCGCTCGCGCAGCGCGACCAGCTCGGTCGTGAGAGCGACGAGGGCCATGTCGTCCGGGCGCAAGTTCAGCTTGGCGCTGATCTCGCCTGGTGGTTCGCCCAGCTCAATGCGATCGAGCACCTCCACATAGGCGACGGCTGTCAGGGGTCGAGCGGTCATCGTTCCGTCTCCTCGAGCAGGCTCCGCAGTCGCTTGATCGCCCGATGCAGCCGCGTCGCCGCCGCCGCTTCCGTCAGCCCGACCGCCGCACCGACCTCGCGAAACGGCAGCCCGCCGCCGAAGCGCAGCGCCACGATGTCGCGATCGATCGGTTCGAGCATGGCCAGAGCGACCGCGACGCGCGCCGTCGCCTCGACGCCGGCGCCGTGCTCGGCAAGGCTCGCGTCGGCGACGTCGGCCACGGCGTCCAGGTCAATGGGTGGGCGCGGGGCGCGCCGATGGTCGCGCGCCGCGTTGCGGGCGATGCCCCACAGCCACGCCTCGGGCTCGCCGCGATCGGGCGCGTACTGGGCGCGCGCCTTCCATGCCCGAACGAACACCTCGGCGGCGACGTCGGCGGCATCGTCCGGCCCGATGCGAAAGCGGAGGTAGTCGACGACGCGCGGCCAGGCGGTGCGGTAGAGCGCCTCGAATTGCGCGGACGACCGGAGGGTCGTCGGCATCAACTCGACGGCAGGGCTGCGGTTCGCGGCACGATCGGATGGTTCCATACATAGAGCACTACGCGACGATGGCCCGTTTCTTGTCAGCTACGCTGGTCCGGTTCCCGTTGCGGCCGAACCCGAACCGACAGCAGCACCGCGCAGGGCGAACTCATTCCGGCGCAGCCCGCGAACGCCCGGAGGCTGAAGCCTCGGGCTTTACCTAGGGAAGGA
>JBDTSC010000374.1:0-3980 GCA_039931375.1 Ardenticatenales bacterium | reverse complement strand
AGGGCAGGGTAGCACAGACGTCGCGCGGACGCGCACGCGCCGCCAGTGGTCCCGGGCGGAGAGTACTCGGTTGGTGTGCGACTTCGAGGAGGCGCGGGCGGCGAAGGGGTCGCAGCGGAAGTGGCCCCAAGAGCATGGCATCCCCCCTGGGACGTTGCAGTACTGGCTGGAACGCAAGGACAGACTGGACGCGGCGCCGATCGTCGTACGTTGATCGACAAAGCCCGCCGCGTCGTGCCCAAAATGGTGGCCACGACGGCTTCTGGCATGTCTACGTCGCCCAGCTCCTGAACACCTTCGCCGTCGAGGGCGCCAAGCGCGAACACATCCGCGACCGCCTGATCCCGGCGTTCCTCATCCTCAAGGTCGCCCCCCAAGCCGCCACCGCCGCCGACCGCGAACGCCTGCGGGCCACTGGTCATCGGCTCCTGCTGCTCGCTCGCGCTGGACTGGCCGACCTCTCTCCCGACGTCACCGCCGCCGAACGCCTCGCCCGCGAGTGCGCGAACCTCTTCGTGCGCGCCAGCAGTTGTGTCGAGGGCCGCAACGGCCAGCTCGCCCTCCAGCATCGCAGCCTTCACCGCCTCTCCCAAGGCCGCCTGGCTGCGCTGACCGTCATCCACAACGATCACATTCGCAGGCCCGACGGCTCCACGCCCGCCCAGCGCTTCTTCGGTGCACCGCACGATGCCTTGTTCGAATGGCTCGTCGACCACCTTGACCTGCCCGCCAGACCCCGCTCACGCACGAACGCTCGCGCCGCTTGAACGCCTCCGGTGACCGAAGTGTTGACCAAGGCCGCATCCCCCGCGCACCACCGACACATCCACGTAAGCGTCACGGCCACGCAGCCGCGATCGCCCCCCCCTCACCTACAAATCCACCCCCCCCTCAAACCGCGCCTCCCGCTTCTCCCGATGGCTAGCCAGCCCCTCGCGAATCTCCGGCCCCGTGAACCCGAGGAACTCCAACGCCAACGACGCATCGAACGTCGGCCCCGCCAGCCGCAGCCAGTTGTTCAGCGCGTACTTCGTCCAGCGTACCGCCGTCGGCGCGGCGGCGGCCAGTCGACCGGCCACCTCCAGCGACTTCGCCTCGAGCTGATCGTCATCGACCACCAGGCTCACCAGCCCGATCCGCTCGGCCTCCTCGCCCGACAGCGGCTCGCACAGCAGCAGGTGGTACTTTGCCTTTGCCATCCCGCACAGCAGCGGCCAGACGATCGCCGCGTGGTCGCCGGCCGCGACGCCGAGGCGGGTGTGGCCGTCGATGATCTTGGCGGAGCGCGCCGCTATGCTGACGTCCGCCAGCAGCCCCGCGACCAGTCCCGCGCCGACGGCCGGGCCGTGCATCGCGCTGACGATCGGCTTGCCGCAGTTGATCACGTTGTAGACCAGGTCGCGCGCTTCCTTCCAGACCCGCGCGAGCACCGCGAAGTCGTTCGCCATGTCCTCGACCAGGCCCAGGTCGCCGCCGGCCGAGAAGCCGCGCCCCGCCCCGCGCAAGATCACGCACCGCACGTCCGGATCGTCGTCGATCGCGCGCCAGACGTAGGCCAGGTCGCGGTGCATGCCGTGGTCCGCCGCGTTCAGCTTGTCGGGCCGCGCCATCGTGATCCGCAAAACGCCCGGCAGCGGGCGATCGAACGTCAGGTGCTCGAAGGCGGCGTAGCGGTCGGCGTCCGTCGTGGGCATGGTCGATCTCCTCGGGGGTGGGGCGGCCGCGCTCGTGCTCGTCGTCGGGCGCGGCGTCAGACGAGCCCAGCGTCGCTGGCCAGATGGCACAGCGCCACCGCGTTCCAGACGGCCTTCGGCACGAACGACGAACGGGTCGCGTACTCCTGCGTCTTGCCCTGATCGGGCGCGTTCTCGCTGCAATGTAAGTTGTCACCGTGCGGCCCGAGCCCGTCCAGCGTCGGGACGTCCGCCCACAGCCAGTTGCCGTCCGACAGGCCGCCGCGCGCCTCGCGTTCGACCTGCATGCCGACATCCGCCGCCGCGGCTGCCCAGATCGCATACAACCCTTCCGTGCCCTCGTTCGTCGGCCAGGCGGGCATGTCGTACTCGATCCGCACCTCGGCCCGGCACGTGAACGATCCGTCCGCCGTCGCCACGTCCACCGTTTCCGCCAGGGCGCGCAGCCGCTCGATCGCCGCCGCGAGCACCTCCGGCCGCTCCGCGCGCATCTCGAGGCGCGCCGTGGCCGCGTGCGGCACGCGATTGGTCACCGTGCCGCCGGCGACCGTGCCGACGTTCACAGTGAGGCCGGCGGCCGGGTCCGTCATCGCCGCCGCCCGGTCGATCAGCCGCGCCAACTGGACGATCGCGTTCGCGCCGTCGCCGTGCGCGCCGCCCGCATGGGCACCGCGGCCCTCGACGGTGATGCGGGCGACGGCCATGCCCTTGCGGCGGGTCACGATGTGCCAATCGTCCCCGGTGCGCCGGCAGCCCTCGAAGACCAGGCACGCCGCGCCGTGCTGGCCGGGGCGCGCCAGGCGTTCGCGCAGCAGCGCCCCGAAGTCGGGCGACATCGCCTCCTCGGCCGCGTCGAGCAGGATGTCCCAGCTGAAGGCGTCAAACACGTCCGGGGCGCAGGCGCGCAGCACGTCCATGACCATGTAGATCATCACGGTGCCGCCCTTGATGTCGACGGTCCCCGGCCCGTAGATCCGATCGCCGTCCACGCGAAACCGAAAGTCGTTGGCGGCCTCCTCGTCGGCGGGGAAGACCGTGTCCAGGTGCGTCACCAGCCCGACGGTCCGCCCGCTGCGCCCGCCGCGGCTGAGGACCACGTGGGCCCCAAACGCGGGGTTGCCGCTCTCGACCTGCTCCGCGTCGAATCCGAGATCCGCGAAGCGCAGCGCGGTCAGCTCGCCCAGGCGGTTGACGCCGGACGGATTTCGCGTAAAGCTGTTGATGTCCACCATTTCCTTGAGCAGGTCCATGTAGCCATCGAAGTGCCGCTCGAGGTGCGCGCGGAACGCATCGATCCGCGACGGCGCGAGGGGAGCGGCGGGTACGGCAACGTTCGTTTCCATCTTCGTCCATTCGCTTGATCGGTCGCGAACGGGGAGTATAACCCCCTCCGTATCCGCGCCGAGGCCGCTGCGTCATCACGAGCGAGGTCGCCGCGTCCAGGGGGCGATGCCAACACCAGGGTGAACCGAATGCAGATGCGCAGGTTCTGGCCGATCCGTGCCAACCGCTCCGCCATCGCCCGTCCGCTCGTGGACGCGCTCGGCGCGGCCGCCCTCGCCCTCGCCTGCGGGACCGTCTTGTTCGTCGCGGCGACGTCCGCTGCGCGGTCGCCGCAGTCCGGCGCGCCCGCCCGCCCGCTGACGGCGCGCGACGTGAGCGCCACGCTGAACGCAGCGCCGATCGTGACCCCGACCGTCACGATCACCGCCACGGCCTCCGCCACGGCCACGATCCCGGCCACCGCCACGGCCGCGATCACGCCGACGAGCGCACCCAGCCCGACCTTGGCGATGACGGCCACGGCCACCGTACGCCCGGCGGCAACGATCACGCCGACTGGGACGATCACGCCAAGCGGGACGGTCGCGCCCACCCAGGCGACTTCGCCCACAGCAAGCGCCACGGCCACCGCCATCGCCACGATCATGTCGACCCCGACGGTGGGCGCGACGGCCTCCGCAACGGCCACATTGACCGTGTCGCCGACCGCGACGGACACCGGCCCGACCGACCCGCCGACCGTCACGCCGCTCGTCTTCCCGACGGCCACAGCGACCCGGACCCCCGTGCCGCCGACGGCGCTCCCGACCGCCACGCCAACGCCGCCGCCGACGACGCTGCCGACGACGCCGCCGACGACGCCGCCGACGCGGGCGCCTTCGCCGTCGCCCGCGCCGACGGACGAGCCGGCGCCGACGGAAGCGCCGAGCGACATGCCGCGTGCGACGACCAGCGCGACTTCTCGCCCGTCCGCGACCGCGGAGGCGACCGCGGACGCGACCG
>JBDTSC010000373.1:0-3986 GCA_039931375.1 Ardenticatenales bacterium | reverse complement strand
CGGCGCGGGTCCTCGGGCGGGTGGCCGTCGAGCGGCGTGTCGGGGATCGGTCGGAACGCGCTGTAGTAGACGCGGGACAGGCCGAGATCACGGTACAGCGTCTGCGTCACGCCCAGCAGCTCGCGGTCCGTCTCGCCCGCCGGGCCGACGACGAACTGCGTCGTGCGCGACACCTTGACCGGCTCGTCACGCCCCGTGATGGCGTTGCGGCGGCGCAGCCGATGCGAATCGACGATCCGCTTCACGCGCCGCAGCGGCGCCAGCAGGTCGGCGGCGAGGTCCTTGGTGGAGGTCAGACGCGCCAGGTGCTTGGCCGTCGGCGCCTCGAGGTTGACGCTGACGCGGTCCGCGACGGCCACGGCGGCCTCGATCGCCGCATCGCTGGCGCCGGGCATCATCTTGAGGTGAAGGTAGCCGGTGTACTGATATCGTCGGCGCAGGATCTCGCCCGTCGCCACGATCTGCGCCATCGAGTGGTCCGCGTGGCCGACGACGCCGCTGGACAGAAACAACGCCTTGATCCGCCCCGCCCGATGCAGCCCATCCGTCAGCTTCGCCAACTCCTCGGGCGTGAAGGCCTCGCGGCGGAAATCACGGCCGGCGCGGAACGGGCAATAGAAGCAGTCCTTGGCGCAGGCGTTGGTCTGCAGGACGCGCAACTGCGTCGTCGGACCGCTCGGGCCGCTGATTCGCGTGATGTGCCGCGTGATGTCGCCGTGGCGGTAGCGGCGCTCGGCGCGGGCGAGGCCGGCCGCGGACGCGTCGCCATCGGGTGCGGGGCGACCGCCATCGGCGCAAAGATCGAACTGGGCGTCGCCGGCGAGGACGGCGACGCGGTCGGCGAGGTCGGCGGTCATGATGAAGAGGATACGAACATATGTTCGCCCCGTCAAGCCGCCCCGCCGAACGGCCGCCCTTCGCCGCTATGAATCGTGGCGATAGGCGATCGGCAGGTACACCCGCCCGCCGCCCGGCGTGGCCGTCGGCGTCGGCGTCGGCTGCGGCACGGTGTCGACGGCGGCGGCGATGGCGGACGAGTTGCCGTCCGGGTCGGTGGCCAGCGCCGTGATGAAGCGGTGCTTGAACGGGCCGGTCGGCGTGAAGACGACGTTGCCGCCGTTGTCCGCCGTGGTCGAGCCCTCGTAGGACGCAGCCTCGTCCGCCGGATCGGAGAAGACCTCGACGACGCACAGCGGGCAGCTGCGGCCGATGACGCGCTCGCCGGACAGATGGAGTTCGGGTGGCAGGATGCCGTGGTTCGCGCCGCCCTCGACGGCAA
Organism: Ardenticatenales bacterium; assembly: GCA_039931375.1. GTDB lineage: Bacteria > Chloroflexota > Anaerolineae > Epilineales > Epilineaceae > Avedoeria. The sequence goes on along the minus strand of JBDTSC010000373.1, from coordinate 2,707 downwards.
CCGCCGGTCCTTCGTTGCCCGTGATCCGGTTCTGCGTGAGCCGGATCAGCTCCGCCGTCCGACCGGCGATGTGGATCCCGCCCACGGCGTTGCCCTGGATCCGATTCCCGGACGCTTGCGTGTCCTTCGCCGGCGCGGCGATGTCGATCGCCCAACCGCCGTTCCCGTTCGTCCGCTCGGCCGGCACGTCGTCCGACTCGACTCCGATCCGGTTCTCCTCGAGCACGGACTTCCAGCTGTCCCCCTGAATCTCGATCCCGTTGCCGCCGCCGCCGACGATCGTGTTGGCGCGCACGACGGTCTCGAGCGCTCCGCCGGTGATCCGCACCCCGACGCCGTCGCTGTCCATGCGGTTGCCCTCGACCCGGTTGGCGCGCGTCCCCTTGCCCGTCACGTCCACGCCGACGGCGGCGTTGGCGAACGTGTTGGGCGGCACAACCTGGCCGTCCGCGTCCTCTGAGACGATCCAGTTGTCGTGCGCGCCGCGCGAGATCTGGACGCACGTGCCCGTGACCGGCGTCGGCAGCAGCGCCCCGCCGCCATCGCCCAGCGCGCCGAACCAGCCGCACTGCGTAGAGATCACGCGCGTGCGTTGCGTCTGCTCATCGCGGATCCGGATCGCGTCGCCCGTGATCGCGGCCAGCGCCAGGGAGTCGATCGTCACGTCCTTTGCGCCGTTGTACACGACGATGGCCGCCGTCTTGACCGTTCCGCGCACGTTGAAGCCGCGCAGCTCGTGCCCGGCGCCGTCGATGCCGAAGGCCCAATCAAGCCCGTCGCCACCGCCCGTGTCGATCTCGACGACGTTGTCCGGCGCGCCGGCCCAGTCCGGCACGCCGTCGCTGAAGTCGATCGTCACGTTCGTGCCCGTGATGTCCAGGCCGTACGGCTCGCTGAGCACGATCCGCCACACGCCCGCGACCGCGTCGAAGTTCGGGTCGTTCCGGTTCAGGCAGTACGGTCCGGGATCGCCCGGCTCACAGTACCGCGCCAAGATGCGCCGGTCCGCGCGCCGCAGCGCCACCGTCTCGATCGCGTCCCGCAGCGTGCAGTCCGGATGGCCCGGCGAACCGCAGATGCCGGCCGGCCCGTCGCCGGTGGACGTGACGTACACGGGCGCGAGCCCGGCCGCACCCGCCGGCCCGTTGCCGGCCAGCACGAGGCCCACGCCCGCGACCAGGCACAGCGTCACGGCCGCGCCGAAGGCGAGGCGACCAAGCGGGCGTTCGATCCTGGGCATCACGAGGCTCCTTGGGTTCGGTGCAGGCCTACGGTCGACGGAATAGGCGTGCCGCGTGTACGTCCGAGGGTCGCCATACGTGACACGAAGGACGCCCCGCGGAGCGCTCGTTCGCCCAAACGCCTAGCGCGCGACCAGCGGCATCTGGATGTGGTGGGTCAGCCGCGTGCGGTCGAGCACGCCGACGAACAGCTGCCCCTCGCGCGGGTACGTTCCCTGGTTGCCGACGTTGTCCGACGCTCGGCCGCGGAAGGCGTACACGTTCGAAAACGCGCCCTCGAACACGCGCGACGTGACGGTGGACGCGGTGACCCAGTCCGTCCACGCCCCGTTGTTCACGCTGAACTGGATGTCGTACCGCGCGACGCCGCTCGCGCCGGGCAGCGGGTCGACGCCGGACCACTCGACGGTGAAGCGCGGGTTGTCGATGCCGGCCACCGGCGTGAACGACACGATCGGCGCCCGGCGATCGATCGTCGTCGTCGCCTGGACGATGTTCGGGTTGAGCGGCTGCTCGTTTTCAGCCTTGTCGAAGGCGCGCACCTGGAAGTCGTACGTCGCCCCGTCGATCGGATCGGCCAGGGGCACCGTCGTGGCCTGCGTCGCCAGCGCCAGCGTCGCCCACGAGCCGCCGTTGAGGCGATAGAACACGTCGTACCACGCGATGCCCGCGTTCACCTGGCCCGGACCGTTCGGCAGATCGCCGCCATCGATCTCGACGGCGAAGCCGTCCTTGCTGAACGGGGGCAAGGGCTTGGCGAAGACCTGCGGCGCGTTGTGGTCGACGAGCGTGATCTGCTCGGCCGGCTCCTGCGGCTCGACGTTGCCCGCCTGATCGATCGCGTTGATCGCAAGGCCGTACTCCACGCCGTTCTCGCCGCTGAACTCGAAGGAGTCCGCCTCGATCGTGTCCGCCTCGAGCACGAACGGCTGACCGTTGCGCTGGCTGTAGAGCCGGAAAAACGCGACGCCGCTGGCGGGCGCCGGGTCGTCGTAGTCCCAGCTCAGCTTGATCTTGGAGTGGCCCGTCGCACCGTCCGCCGTCTTGGCGTTGAAATAGCGCGGGACGGTCTTGAGCTGGGACGACGGCGGCTTGGTGTCCCGCTCGTGCGTCAAGCGGAGCTTGGGCTCCTGGCTCGACTCGCTCGATCCGAAGCTGCGAAACGACCCGCCCGCCTCGTACCCCTGGATGTACAGGCCGTGATCGGACAGGTAGCGCTTCTGCCACTTGGGCAGCCGCCACCGCTGCACCAGGTCCGTCAGCTTATCCGAGCGCCAGCGGAACACGCCCGAGGCAACGCCGACGGACACCGTCGCCAGCCGGTCCCCGTTCGCGCCGGGAAAGTTGCTCCACTTGACGTCGCCTTCCTTCCAGCTGCCGTCCACCCGGAACAGCGGGACGTCCCGCCCCGGATCGCCGGGCGGGCCGCCCGCCACGTGCTCGAGCACGAACTCCGCCGCCGTGAC
>JBDTSC010000372.1:0-3996 GCA_039931375.1 Ardenticatenales bacterium | reverse complement strand
GAGTAACTGGTGCCGTGCCAGGTGTTGACGTCGTTGTAGTTGTAGGTCCGATTCACCACCACGGTGCCGCCATGGTAACCGCTGCCCCAGTTGCAGGCGTAGGCGGTGAGCGCCCCGGCGCCGAAGCCGGCGCCGAAACCGACGACCCCGTACCCTGCGTACACCGGATACGCCGGCGGCGGCGCGTAGATCGCGACCGGATCGTACTGCGGCACGTAGATCATCTGTGGGTTGGTCGGTTGGATGACGATGGCGCCGCCCTGGTTGAGCACCAGCTGCTGATCGGTCGAGACCAGATTCCCCGCGGTCTGGGCCTTGGCGCGGACGCGCTGCACCGCCGCCATTACCGCTCCCTGATCCTTGGCCACCGCCTGGCCGAGCTCCGTCGTCCAGCTCAAGCGGTCGTTCATCATCTTGATCACCGTCGGCACCGCGGTGAGCGCCTGGATGCTCGGGTCCCACTGGCCCAGCTCCGCCGCCGTCGGGGTGGCGCCATTGGCGACGTCGCGAGCCGTCTCGACGATCTGGATGGGAAAGGTCGAAGCGGGAAGGATCTGCGCCACCAGGCTGTCCGGGTAGAGCGCGATGGGAGCTACGAGGGTGTCGAGGCTCGCCTCCGAGACCGGCGCGCTGGTCTGCGCCGGCGCGATCGAGGCCGCTGCCGCAGTCAGCAGCGCGGCGAGAAGGGTGACCCGGGGTCGATTCATGGCATCAGCTCCCTTTCGGTGAACGACAAGGTACGGGGCCCTCGGCTGGCGGTCAAACGAGACGACAAAGTCCTGGAGCGCGAATCTCCGAGCCGCACGGCGATGCGGAGCATCGCCCCTTCCCTGGGACCGGAGCGAGAGAGCCGCCGGCAATTCGCCGGGCACACCGTCACCTCCAGCAGACGTCATGTCCGCGATCGTCGACGATCTCCACGTCTACGTGTCCGCCAGACTGGACGGATCGCGCGTCGTACCCCGCCCACAGGTAAGACAATGCTAGCCGACCGCGTGGGCACGGACATTGACTACAGCGGTTCCGTGCGCGACCTGGAAACTGTACACGATCCGCTACGCATTCGGCGCGGCTTGGGTCTCCCGAGCTTGCAGCTTCCGCCGGGTCATGGGATGAGGCGGTGGGCGTGGAGTGCCGGGTACCGGGCGAGGGGCTGGGGAGTTCCGAGCGGTAGCGGACTCCGTGGTGTTCACCAGGAACGGGCAAGACCGGTGCAATTAGACGGGCGTCAGCGTTCAGCGACCTCCTTCGTGTGTCGTCGTGAGGAGCTGTCGTGGTGGCATGCAAGGGCAGAAGAAGTCTTGCAGGGCCAGCCGCGCGTCGTCGTCCTGCCCGGCGAGCCGGGCATCGGCAAGACCCGCTTCCTCCGCCAGGTCGAGAGCACGTCTGGGGATACCCTGTGCTTCCACTACTCGCGTTGTCGCGAGGAGATGTCGCTGCCCTACTTCCCGTTCATCGAGGGCATCCTGGGGCCGATCGTCGAGGCGCTGGGAGATCTGGACGGGGCGCTGGGTGAGGACGCCGAGCCGATTCGACAGCTCCTTCGGCAGCAGCGGCCGGAGGGGCTGGGTGCCGTCCGTGCGCCGACCGAACGCGACCGCTACCGGCTGTTCGCCGCCGTCTCGCACGCGGTGATCGCCGAGGCGCAGACGCGGCCGACGGTACTCGTCTTCGACGATCTCCACTGGGCGGACCGTCCGTCGTTGGACCTGCTGCGCCACCTCGTCTTCGCCGCCGCCGACGCCGCCGAACGCGAGAGTGTCGCTCTGATGATCGTCGGCGCCTATCGTCCGGTCGCCGCCGAGCATCCGCTCGACGGCGTGCTCGCGAGTCTTCACGGCGAACAGATCTGTCAGACCCTGGTCCTGCCGGAGTTCGACGAGGCGGACACCGCCGATCTGATCCAATCGCTGCATCTGGGGCGGCCCTCGGGCCAGCTCGTCGCTACGGTCGTCGAGGCGACGGGAGGCAATCCGCTCTTCGCCGAGGAGGCGCTCCGCCAGCTGATGCGCGAGGGCGCTGTGCAGGAGCGCGGCGGCGAGTTGGTGACCACCGCCAGCGCGCAAGACGTCCGCTTTCCCGAGCACGTGGCGGGCGCCATCGCGGCGCGCATGCAGGGCCTGAGCGAGGGCTGCCGCTCGGCGCTGAGCGTCGCGGCGCTGCTGGGGGGCTCGTTCACCACGGAGGTGGTGGCCCGCATCAGCGGCGAGGACGCGGCGGGGATCGAGTCCTTCTTCGGCGAGGCGGAGGCGCAGGGACTGCTGCGCCGCGAGGACGGCGCTCTGCGCTTTGCCCATCCGCTGGTGCAGCACGTCTCTTTCGCGGCGCCGCACGCCGAACAGAGATCGCAACGGCACCGGCGCGTTGCCGAGGTGCTGGAAGCGCTCTCCGCCGCCGACGGCAGAGATCGCTGCTTCGAGATCGCCCACCATCTCGTCGCCGCCGGCGATGCCGCCGATCCGGTGCGCGCCGTCGCGGGAGTGCGCCTCGCCGCCGATCGCGCCTTCGCCATGTACGCCTGGGGCGAGGCGGCGCGCTACTACGAAATCGCCGCTTCGGCGGCGCAACAATCCGACCAGGTGAGCCTCGCCGAGCGCGCCGAGCTGCACTACCGCACGGCTTACAGTCATCACCGCGATCGCCACCCCGGACCCTGCCTGGCGCACTACGACCTGGCGGTGGAGGCGTACCGCGCCATCGGCGATCTCCACGGCGTCGCCCAGACGCTCGCCGACCTGACCCGCGCCCAGTTCGAGCTCGTTCCCGTGCCCTACGGAACGCTGATCGACGTGCAACCGCTCGAAGAGGCGGTGAGCGCGCTCGGGGAGAGCGAGCCGCAGCTCCGCGGACGCATCTGGGAAACGATCGGCGAGGTCTACTGGACGGCGCGACAGCCGGAGAAGGCCCGCAGTATGTCGGAGCTCGCCGTGCGCATCGGCGTCGAAACCGACGACGCCCAACTCTGCGCCTACGCGCGCCTGGGCATGGCGCTCGCCCAGCTTCAGCAGCTCGATCTGCGCGCCGCGCTCGAGCGCTACGAGGCGGCGCAGGTGGACGCGGCGCGGGCCCAGGACCCCTGGCTGGAGGCGCAGGCACTGCAGCGGCGGCCGTTGGTGCTGACCTGGATGGGGCGTCTCGACGAGGCGGAGGCGGCGGCCACCGAGTCGACCGAGTTCTCGCGCCGGCTCCAGGACTGGAGCGGCTGCTCGCTGTCGTCGACCACCTCGAACGCCGTGGCGCTGGCGCGCGGCGCCTTCGCCGCGGTCGAGCAGCACGCCGGCGAGGGCATGCGCATGCTGCGGCGCTCGAGCTATCCGTGGGGTGCGCTGCTCTTCCTGCCGGCGCTCGCCGCGGCGCGCGCCCTGCGGGGCGAATGGGCGGCGGCCGAAGATGCGATCACCCTGCTCGAGGAACCGGGCCGCGTGTTTCCCGAGCCCGGCGCCTCGGTGCGCTTCGTCTCGTGGGTCTATCGCCAGCTGATCGCGCTCTATGCCGACCGGCTGGAGGTGGCGCACGCGGCGCAGTTCGCGCAGACGGTGCAGAGCGTGCTCCGCGACGCGGGCAGCGACATCAACACCATCGTCTGCGCCTGCGCGCTCGTCGAGATCGGCGCTGCCGGGGGCGAAATCGCAATCGTCGCGGCGGCCGCGGCCAGCCTCAACGAGGCGGCGGCGCGCGAAGCGGTGCTGTGCAACAGCTGGTCCTTCCTCGTGCCGCGCGTCTGCGGCGTGGCGGCGACCCTCGGTCGGCGATGGGACGATGCCGAGGAGCGCTTCGACGAGGCGATCCGCCTGGCTGAGAGCCAGGGGATGCGTCCGGAGCTCGGCCGCTCCTATCTCGACTCGGCGCGCATGGTCGTGGCGCGCGGCGCCGGCGACCGGGCGGGCGCCATCGACCGCTTGCAGCGCGCCGCGGCGATCTTCCACGAGCTCGACATGTCACCCTTCCTGCGCCAGGCGGCGAGCCTGGCCAAGCTTCTGCAGACGCCGCTGCCGG
>JBDTSC010000371.1:0-4024 GCA_039931375.1 Ardenticatenales bacterium | reverse complement strand
GGGACGGGGCATGAACGATCCACACGACCACCTCTGGGCGCTCATCGTCGCCGGCGGCAGCGGCACGCGGCTGTGGCCGTACTCGCGCCGGCTGCGGCCCAAGCAATTGCTGCCGCTGCTCGGGCCGCGCTCGATGCTCCAGACCACGGTCGACCGGCTGGCCGGCCGGGTCGCGCCCGAGCACGTCGTCGTCGTGACGAACGCCGAGTACGCCGCGGAGGTGCGGCGCCAGCTGCCGGACGTGCCGGGCGATCACGTCGTCGGCGAGCCCGCCGCCCTGGGCAACGCGGCCGCGATCGCGCTCGGCATCGGCCTCGTCAAAGCACGCGATGCGGCGGCGACGGTGGCGGTGCTGACGGCGGATCACGACATCGCCCCGGTCGAGGCCTTCCACGCGGCGCTCGATCGCGCTGTCGAGGCGGCGGGGGCGGGCATGCTGGTGACGTTCGGCGTGCGACCGACGGAGCCGAACACAGGGTATGGCTACGTCGAGATCGGGGCGGCGCTCGTCGCAGGGCGCGACGAGGCGGCCGCCCCGCGCCACGTCGTCCGCTTCGTCGAGAAGCCGGACCGGGCGACGGCCGAGGCGTATCTGGCCGCCGGCTCGTACCTCTGGAACAGCGGCATGTTCGTCTGGACGATCGACACGATCACGGCCGCCTACCGCGCCCACCTGCCGCGCTTGGCGCGGACGATCGACGCCGTCGCCGCCCTCGTCGCGGCCGGCGGCGACCTGGCGGCGGCGCTGCCCGACCTCTGGGCCGCGGTCGAGGACCGGACGACGATCGACTACGGCATCCTCGAGCCGAGCGCGAACGTCGCGTGCGTGCCGGCCGCGTTCGCGTGGCGCGACATCGGCGCGTGGCCGCAGCTGGCGGACGCGCTTCAAGCCGACGCCGACGGCAACGCGGTCCGCGGGCGGCACGTCGGCCTCGACACCCACGGCAGCCTCGTGTTCGCGCCGAACGGCGTCCGTGTCGCCACGATCGGCCTGACGGACATGGTCGTCGTCGTGCTGGACGACATCGTCCTGGTCTGCCCGCGGGACCGGGCGCAGGACGTGAAGGCGTTGGCCGAGATGGCGCGCAGGGCGGGGTGGGATGATCTGATGTAGGGGTGGGAGGTCAACGCGGCATGTGCGGCGCTTGTGCGGCGGTTCGTCATCGTGTGATCCCCGCGCAGGCGCGGTCCGATGGAACCCTTTGCGCTCAAACCGTGTCACAGCCCAGTTGATCGGTACCGGAAGCACGTTTGTGCCCGGCGCACTCATTCGTCCGCACGCGCTCGCACCTGGAGGACGGCATGACCCGCTCGATCCGGTTCGTCGTCGCGGCGGTCGTGTTGGCATTTGCGCTTGGCGCTTGGCGGGTGTTCGAGAGCGGCGGCGCCGCGGCGCTGCCGGAGCGGGTGCCGATCGTCGCCGAAGGCGATCTCCTGCAGGTCGGCGGCGCCCTCGGCGATTTCGACGTGGCCGGCGACCGACTCGTGGCGGCGATCGGCCAGCGCGTCGTCGTCGGCCAGCTCGGCGCGCCGGGGGCGTGGTCGACGGCGGCATCGTCGCCGATCGCGGACGACGGGATCGTGGACATCGACATCGTCGACGGGCGGTGGGCGGCGGTGCTGCGCGGGCGGCACCTGTGCCTGGTGGACGTGCGCGCCGACGGGCCGATCGCGTTCGACCGCTGCGTCGAGCTGGCGGTGCCGGCGGTGCACCTCGTCAGCGACGGCGGGTGGTGTGCGGTCGAGCTGCGCGACCGCGCCGTCAGCGTCTATCGCGCCGCGGGCGGGACGCTCACCACGGCCGCGACCGTCGTCCGGCCGGCGATCGGGTACAGCGGGTTCGCGATCGCGGGCGATGCGGTGGCGGTGATCGAGCTGGGCGACGCGGTCTGCGGCTACGCGCTTCCGGACGGCGCGGCGCTCGGCTGCGGTCAGCGGCCAGGCGTGAACGGGCTCTACACGGTGGGCGATGCGGTCGCCGGCTACACGCCGAGCGCGCTCGTGTTCGATCGTCCAAATGCGCTTACCGCCAGCCCGATTGCGACGCTGCCGCTCACGGCGCCGCCGACAGGGCTGGCCGGCGGGCACGGCGTGCTGGCGCTCCAGCGCGGCGGCACGCTGACGGTGGTCGCGCTCGTCGGCGACCGGCCCGAGGCGACGGACCACCCCTTTGAGGGCCGTCTCGGCGGCGTGGCGGCGGCGGCCGGGCGGACGTGCTGGTCGCGGATGTTGGGCAAGGAGGACCGCACGTTCAGCGGCATCCGGTGCGTCGCGACCGATTCCGGCGACGCGGTGCTCAGCTTGGCGGCGCCCGGCATCGTCGAGCACGCGCTGCAGATCGACGGGCGGATCGCGCTCGTCGATGCGACGGTCGGCGTCGGGCTGGTCGATCTGAGCAAGGGGACGATCGAGCTGCTCGCCGACGGCACGCTCCTGCGCCACACGCACGGCCTTGGCGTGTCGGCCGACGCCGTGGCGGTGGCGATGGGTGAGGACGGGTTCGCGCTGCTCGATCGGCCGCTGCGGAGCTTGAGCGCCCGCAGCGTCGCGTGGCGCAACCCCGGGGCGCGGCAGGCGATCGGGATCGGCATCGACGGCGAGCGCGTCGTCGCGGCGGACTCGACGGGCACCATCGTCGTCGCCGACCGGCGGACCGGGGCGACGACGCAGCGGTTCGAGACGGGCGGCTACCCGCTCGAGGTGCTGCCGACGTCGGCCGGCGTGTTCGTCGGCAACCGCGAGCAGGGCCTGGCGCTCATGCGCCGCACGTCGGCGGGCGACTACGACTGCTGCACGACGGTGCTGACCGGCACCGTGACCGACATGGCGATCAGCGGCGACCGCCTGGCGATCACGCGCGGCGACAAGGGCATCTCGCTCGCCCCGCTCGCCGATGTCGCGGCCGGGCGCATCGCGGCGCCGCCGACGAAGACGGGCGGCCCGGCCCTCGGCGTCGCCTTCGTCGGCGACCGGCTCGTCGTGGCCGAGGCGGACGGGAACATCGAGGTCTTCGATGCACCCGCGGGCGGCGCGGTCACATCGCGCGGGCGACGGCAGGTCGGCGGGATCCCGGAGCGCGTCTGGGCGGACGGCGGCGGGCTGGTGGTGGCCTCCGAGCTGGGCGGCGTCTCGGTCGTGGCCGACGTGGCGGCGCTGGCGCTTACGAAGGGCGGTCCGCCAAGCGCGATCGACGCGGGCGTCGCGCTGTATGCGCCGGACGAGCTCGCGGCGGCGATCGCCCGAGACGAGGTCGTCGTCCTCGACGTCCGGCGGCCCGAGGAGTTCGCCGAATCGCACATCCCGGGCGCGCGGTCGGTGCCGCTGACGGACGTGGCGCGGTTCATCGCCCAAAGCGATCTGGGCGCCAAGACGGTCGTGCCGTATTGCATGAAGGACTTCCGCGGCTACGACGCGCTCCGGCTCCTCCAGCAGGGCGGCGTGACGCGCGTCGGGGCGATCGACGGCTTCGGGCTGGCGGCGTGGCAGGCCGCCAAGCTGCCCGTCGCCGGCACGAGCGCCGGGCAGGACGACGCGGCGGCGCTGGCGGCGATTCGCGCCGAGGTCGACGGGCGATGAACGACATGAATTCGGGCATCGGCGTCGGCGTTCGCGACTTCGTCGCCCAGCCGGGCCAATCACTCTACCTGTTGACGATGGTGACCGGCCTGGCGATGGCGATGCTCGTCGGGCTCCAGCTCGCGCTCGCGGCGTACGCGCGGCGGCGCGTGGGCGGCGGGGCGACGGCCGAGCGGGCGCTGGACGCGCGGCGGGCGCATCGGCTGCTCGGGCGGGTGCTGCTCGTGCTCGTCATCGCCCACCCCTTGTTCTATCTGTCCGCCGTGACGCGGCGCATCGGGCACTTCGCGCCGGACAAGCTCTACCACGCGTTCACGGATGGCTCGTATTATGGCAACTCACTGCTCATCGGCTTGGCGGGCGTCGGCAGCGTGTGTGCCTTCGGGGCGGCGGCGTTGCTGCGGCGGCGGGTGCCGTGGTGGCACGGGCTCGTGCGGGTGGGGGTGCT
>JBDTSC010000370.1:0-4029 GCA_039931375.1 Ardenticatenales bacterium | reverse complement strand
ACGGCAGGTCGTTGCCGCGCGGCGTCTTGATCAGATCGTCCGCGTTGACCGAGTACACGATCGCGCTCCGGGCGCCGGCGGGGATCTGGTTGCCCTCGGCCATCACCGACCACGCGCTGCCGGACCGGAGGAGCCCGGTGCACTCGATCTTCAGCGGCCCAGCCGACTGCGGCGGACAGGCGCTGCGATCGCCCCAGAAGACCACCATGGCCTTCGTGTTCGCGCACCCCAGGTTCTGGATCTGGATCCAGGTCGTGCACACCGTGTCCGCCGGCCCGTTGATGATCGGCAGGCCGATCCGCGCGTCGGCGCCGGTCGCGCCGTCCGTGCAGGGCACCATGATCGCGTGACGATCCTTGCCGGTGACCGGGCGGAGGCAGCTGTCGCCGGCGCCCGTGCGCAGGATCGCGGTGGCGATGACGTTGTTCACATCCGCGCCGCACTCGTCCGCCCGGAACCGGTCCGTGGCCTTCAGCACGATCGACTGGCCGGGTTCGATCGCCGTCTCGATCCTCTCTGCGAAGACCAGGCGATCCCCGAGCTTGCTGTGGACGGTGTCCGTCACCAGCGCGCCCGGCTCGATCCGCAGGCTCGTTCGGTTCTTCAGCTCGATGCAGTACGTCACGGGCTGGCCGGGGCCGACCATGACCGGCACATCGACGCCCGGGCACTGCCCCGTCAGGCTGACCGTCTTGTTCACGACCAGCACCGGGTCGGCCAGCACGCCGTGCTTGAAGGTCTTCGCGTTGTTCACCGGTTCCGGGTCCTTCGTCGGCGTCCGGCTGCCCGGCGCGAGCGGGTCGTCCGCAAGAGCGCGGTCGATCGCGTCGGGCGACGGCGCGCCGCCCGCGGCCAGAAGGCCGGGCCACGTGACGCTGTCCTTGATCGTCGTCACGCTCGCGGTGTCGCTGGCCTCGAAGTCGATGTCGGACGGCTTCCAGCGGCCCGTGATCCGCACGACGGCCGACGTGCCGGCGTTCACCCGCCCGATCTGGCCGTTGCTGTGGCCGGCCATGATGGTGACCTCGCGGCTGACCGGATTGACGCTCACGAGCATCCCACCGCCGGCCTCGACCGTAACCGTTCCGGCGTCCAGCTGCTCCGGGAGCACGTCCTTCACGACCACCTTGGCCGCGTCGGATGGGCCGTCGTTCGTCACGGTCACGACGTAGGTCACGGGATCGCTGCCCAGCACGATGCTGCAGCTCTCGACCGTCTTGTCGATGGACAGATCGGCCAGGCCGTTGACGCGGGTGCAGACATCGTCGAAGTTGTTCTTCACCAGGCCGCTGTCCTGCGCGCTCGTGATCGTGGCGCGGTCGTGGGCGAAGGCGGTGTAGCCGCCGGCCGCCTGGCCGTACGCGGCGCACATCTCGCCGGGATGCCCGTCGCCGCGCTGATCGAGCACGTAGCCCGCGTCGATCCGCCCCACGAGGTCGAAGGTCGGCGTATCCCCGGCCTTGATCTCACCCAAGTCCGTGAACAGCGCCGAGTTCTTCAGGTTCACGCTCGCCAGTCGAATCGTCTGGCGCACGTTCAGGCCGTCGCCGCTCACCACGGTGCAGCTCACGGCGTCGTTCGGGTCGATCGACTCGCAGCGCTGGAACACGACGCCCGGCGGCAGCAGGTCCTCGACGCGCACCGCGGTGGCGGTGGACGGGCCGATGTTGCCGAACTGGATCCGCCAGCGGATCAGGCCGCCGGCGATCGCCGGGTCGGCCAGCGCCGTCTTCGTGATGAACACGTCCGCCACGCGTGAGACCGTTACGTTCGCCGGCGCCGACGTGTTGTTCGCCGCACACGGATCGGGCGTCTTGCTGGTCGTGCTGGCGATGTTGGCCAACACCCCCGGCGCCGTGTCGGCGTTCACCTTGCCGACGACGAAGATCGTCGCCATCCCGCCGGCCGGCAGGTCGCCGACCTGGCAGCCGATCTGCTGCGGGCTGGCCGGATTCTGGCGGCACACAGCGCCCGAGGCGCTCTGGAACGTCAGGCCGCCCGGCAGCGTATCCGCCACGCTGACCGTCTGCGCCAGACTCGGACCGTTGTTCACCACCATGATCGTGTACTGGACGATCGTCTGCCCCGCGACCACGGCCGGCGGCTCGGCCGTCTTCGTGATCGCCAGGTCCGCCGCCGTGGACACGGTGGTCAGGTTGTGGGCGTAGTTGTTCTGGTTGTTCGCGTCCAACAGCGAGGACGTCACGTTCACGTCGTTCACGAGGATCAGACCGCCCGACAGGTTCGGGTCCGTCTTGCCCTGCACCGTGATCGTCTTCACCTGGCCGACGGTCATTCCGTCCAGGCCGCACGTCAGCACGTCCCCGGCCGATCCGGCCGTGCCCGCGTTGCACGCGCCGCCGCCCGTGACGGCGATGCTGGTCACCGCGAACCCGAGCGGCAGCCGGTCGCGGACGAGGACGTTCTCGGTGGCGTTCGGGCCGTTGTTCGTGACGGTCAGCACGTACGTCAGGCTCCGGCCCGCCGTCACCGCGTTCGCCGTCGCCGTCGTGGCCAGGCCGCAGTTCGCCGGGCCGGCGTTCGTCACCTCGCCCGTGGCCGCCTTCGTCACCGCCATGTCCGCCAGCAGCGTGATGTCGTGCTCCACGTAGCCGGTGTTGTTGCCCGTGTTCGGGTCGTCCGCGTCCGCCGAACGGGCGGTCGCGACGTTGTTCACGCTCTTGGACGTCGTCGCGCGGACGACGATCGTCACCTGCGCCGTCGTGCCCGTCGGGATGAGCCCGATCGTGCAAGCCAGCGTCAGCGACTGGTTCGCCGCCTGGATCGGCGCCGGCGCGCACGTCGCGCCGAGGGCCGAGCGGAACTCGAAACCGCCGTCCGCCTTCAGGATGTCCTGGACCACCACGCCGCCGGCATCGGACGGCCCGAAGTTGTCCACCAGGATCGTGTAGATCAAGTCCTCGCCAGTGCGGACACCGCCGTCGGGCTTGCCGAACTTGCGGACGGACAGGTCGGCGACGCGATTCGTGACGACCTTGGCGATCGCGGCATTGTTGCTCGCCGTCGGGTCCGCCGTCGTGGCGGTGACGCGAGCGTTGTTCGTCAGCGTCAGGTTGTCCGCCACGCTCGGCGCGACGGCCACCTCGACGTCGAACTGCACCGTCTGACCGACGAGCAGCGTCCCCAGATTGCACGTCACGTTCTGACCGGCGGCCGTACAGTCATCCTGGTCAGCGACGAACGCGACGCCCGCCGGCAGCGTGTCCAACACCTGGACGCCCGCCGCGTCCGAGGGGCCGTTGTTGCGCGCCGTGATCGTGTACCGGAAGGTCCGGCCCGGCACGACGATCAGGCGGTTCGCACGCTTTGTGATGGAGAGGTCCGCCGATGCGCTCACGGGCGTCACGGCGGTGGCGACGTTGTTCGCCGGCGCCGGGTCGGCCGTCTGCGATCGCACGAGCGCCGTGTTCGTCAGGCTGCCGGCGAAGCCGGGATTGACGATCGTGTTGAGGTAGATCGTCACGAGCTGGCCGGGCGGCAGGTCACCCAGCTGGCACGTCACCGCGCCCGCCGGCACGTCCGCGCACGTCGCGCCGGGCGCGCCGATCACCACCGCGCGGACGAACGCGACGCCCGCGGGCAGCGCGTCCACCACGACGGCGCTCTTGGCCGTGGATGGCCCGCCGTTGCCGACGGTCAGGGTGTATTGCAGAGGCTGGCCGGCCGTGGCGGGGCTCGGCGACGCGCTCTTGTTGATCGACAGGTTGGCCGTCGCGCTGACGGGGGTGAGCGTCGTGGCGCGGTTGTTCGCGTTCAGGGCATCGAACACGCCGGAGCCGACGAGCACGTCGTTCTCGAGGATGTGCCCGTCCGGCAGGCTTGGGCTCACGTCGGCCGTGAGCGTCACGGTCGCGCTCTGCCCGTTCTTCAGCGTCCCGAGGTTGCAGAGGAGCTGGTCGATCGCGCTGCCGGCCGTGCCCGTCGTGCAGCCGCCCGTCGCGCCCGCCGGCAAGCTGGCCGTGAAGCCCGTGACAACCACGCCGCTCGGCAGCCGGTCCATGAGCACCG
>JBDTSC010000369.1:0-4032 GCA_039931375.1 Ardenticatenales bacterium | reverse complement strand
CCGCGAGGGCGGCCGTACTGTCGGCGCCGGCGTCATCACCAAGATCATCGCCTGATACGGCGACCGCAACCGCAAGGGTGTGCGCGGCCGCCGGCCACCGTCGAGTGGTCGGCGGCCGCGCTGTCTCCACGGTGATCCCGCCGCACGGGTGCCGCTGACCCATCAGAGACCGGAGTCCGAAGGTGACCGAGCAGTTGACGGACAGTGAAATCAGGACCAGCCGCCTCAGTCAGTACCTGCAGGATACGCGCAGCGAGCTGAGGAAGGTGGTGTGGCCGACGCGCGATCAGGCCATCAACCTCACGATCGTCGTGTTGACCGTGGTCGTGATGATGATGGTCATCCTGTTCGGGATCGACACGGTGTTCTCGCAGTTCTTCAAGCTGTTCCTGAGCTGACGTCCGCACGGACGATCCGCCGATACGAAACCGGGCGCGGGCGCGACCGGCGCACGCGCCGCGGAGGTGAACATGGCCAAGAAGGCAAAGCCCGAGGAGATCGAGGCGATCGAACCGGTCGAAGCGATCGATTCGACTGCCACCATCGAGGCGCCGGCGCCCGCCGTCGTTCCCGAGGAGGCGGAGTGGTACGTGATCCACACGTACTCAGGCTACGAGAACAAGGTCAAGCAGAACCTCGAGCACCGCATCGAGTCGATGGGGATGCACGATCAGATCTACCAGGTCGTCGTTCCGGTGGAGGAAGAGGTCGACATCAAGGACGGCCAGCGCCGGATCGTCGAGCGCAAGATCTTCCCGGGCTACGTGCTGGTCCGGATGACGTTGACGGACGAATCATGGGCGGTCGTGCGGAACACGCCCGCCGTGACCGGCTTCGTCGGCGGCGGCGCCGATCCGCAGGACCGACTGCGCCCGACGCCGCTCCGGCCGTCCGACGTGGACAAGATCCTGCGGCGGATGGAGGCCGAGGAGCCGATGGTGCGCGTGACGTTCCGCATCGGGCAGAACGTGCGCATCGTCGACGGGCCGTTCACCGACTTCCATGGCGTGGTCGACGATCTCGACATGGAGAAGGGCAAGGTGCGGCTCATGGTCAACTTCTTTGGCCGCGAGACGCCCGTCGAGCTCGACTTCCTTCAGGTCGAAAAGGTCTAACGGAGCGAAGCTCCGTTAGACAGACCTGCGGCCCGCAGACACGGGGACAAGAGTCAGGCCTGCGGCCCGCAGACACGGGGTCAATGGGAGATCGGAATTTCTGTTGGGTGCTCCGCTGCGCTGTGGCGCAGCGGTGAAGAATATGGGGCGGCGTGGTCGTCCCTGGTTAGCCGACGAAGGCGAACGCGAGCCGCCGTACGTCATAGAGGCCGTCCTGCTCGCCCGGCGAGTACGCTGGAACCGGACGGTCAAGAGGAGTGTCGCGATGGCCCAGAAAGTGGCCGCCATCATCAAGCTGCAGCTCAAGGGGGGACAGGCGACGCCTGGCCAGCCCGTGGGCCCCGCCCTCGGCGCGCACGGCGTCAACATCATGGCGTTCGTGAAGGAATACAACGCGCGCACCGCGAACACGCCCGGCGAGATCATCCCCGTCGAGCTCACGGTGTACCAGGACAAGTCGTTCACGTTCGTCACCAAGACGTCGCCCGCATCGTTCCTCATCAAGAAGGCTGCCGGCGTCGAGCGTGGCGCGGCGAACCCGCTGACCGACCGGGCGGGCCGCCTCACGAAGCGCCAGGTGCGCGAGATCGCCGAGAAGAAGAAGGCCGATCTCAACGCGTACACGATCGAGCAGGCCATGAAGATGATCGAGGGCACGGCGCGATCCATGGGCATCCAGATCGTGGAGGGCTAAGACGATGGCACGCATGGGAAAGCAGCAGAAAGCCGCCATCGCCAAGGTCGAGCCCGGCCGCCGCTACGCGCCGGCCGAGGCGCTCGCGCTGGCCAAAGAGGCCAAGTACGCCAAGTTTGACGAGACGGTCGAGCTTCACCTTCGGCTCGGCGTCGACCCGCGCCACGCCGACCAGCAGGTCCGCGGCGTGGTCGCGCTGCCGCACGGCACGGGCAAGCAGGTGCGCGTGCTCGTCTTCACCGAGGGCGAGAGCGTGAAGGATGCCGAGGAGGCCGGGGCGGACTTTGTCGGCGGCGATGAGCTGGCCGAGAAGATCCGCGCCGAGAACTGGCTAGAGTTCGACGCGATCGTCGCCTCGCAGCCGATGATGCGCGTCGTCGGCCGCCTTGGCCCGCTGCTCGGTCCGCGCGGGCTTATGCCGAGCCCGAAGGCCGGCACCGTGGTCATGCCGCAGGACGTCGGTCAGGCGGTCCGCGAGCTCAAGGCGGGCCGCATCGAATTCCGCGTCGACAAGACCGCCAACGTCCACGTCCTGATCGGCAAGGCGAGCTTCGAGGTCGACCAGCTGGTCGAGAACCTCGCGGCGATCGTCGACGCTGTCGTGCGCGCCAAGCCGTCGAGCGCGAAGGGCACGTACGTCAAGAACGCGACGCTGGCGACGACGATGGGCCCCGGCATCCGCCTCGACCTGCCGGCGACGCTGGCCATGGTCGCCGTGTAGCCCTTCGAACGACGGAAACTTGCCGCCAGCGGCGAGCCGGCTAGAATCGCGTCACCGTTCGGCGCCTCGTGCGTTGGGCGGATCGTTCCAACAACCGCATCCGGTTCGCAACCCGAACCTCCGCTTGCAAGCGGCTGAAGACCGCAGGTGCGCCCGCAAGGACGCCTAAGCCCGATGACATCGGGGCCTGCCGAGGCGCGCTCACGACGCACGATCCGGCTCTCGTACGAGGGTCGCCTTGCGCCCCCGTGTGCCTCTGGCCGCGGGGGCGCTTGTTGTTTGGGCTGGGAGCGGTGTACCGCCAAATAGGCACACCGATTTCGAGGAAACTTTCGAGGAAAGGAGGTACCGAACTTGCCACTTTCATTGGCCAAGAAGGAAACCCTGGTCAGCAAGATGGCCGCGGAGCTGGCCGGCGCGGCGGCGATCGTCATCACCGACTATCGCGGCCTCAGCGTCGATCAGTTCGGTCAGCTGCGCGCTGCGCTGCGTGGGGACGACGCGTCGTTCCACGTGATCAAGAACACGCTCTGTCGGCGCGCGTTCGAGGCCGCGGGCTTGTCCGTGCCGTCGGATGCGATGCTGACGGGGCCGACCGCGCTCGCCATCCTGCGCGGCGCGATCTCGAGTCCGGCGAAGACGCTGCTCGAGTTCGAGAAGAAGAGCCAGATTCTCAAGATGCGCGGCGTCATCATGAGCGGCCAGGAGATGGGCGCCGGCGGCGTCAAGGTCCTGTCCGAGCTGCCGACCCGCGACGAGCTGCTGTCGATGCTGCTGGGCGTCATCAGCGGTCCGCAGCGCTCCCTGGTCACGGTCATTTCCGCCCCGATGCGCGACATCGTCGGCGTGCTGCAGGCCCGGGTGCGCGAAGGCGAATCCGATTCCGCGGCGGCGTGACGCCGGGCGGGGCCTCGGCCTCGAACGGGATCGATCGCTGGACGTGTTCGAGTGAACGTTGTTTCGAAATCCCCCGCTGGCGGAGCGTCAACGGGTCGCAGACTGAACAGGAGACGACACCATGTCCGATAAGCTTTCGACGATCAAGGAACACCTGGACGGCTTGACGTTGGCCGAGGCCTCGGAGCTCGTGAAGATGCTCGAGGAGGCATGGGGCGTGAGCGCCGCCGCGCCGATGGCGATGATGGCCGCGCCGGCCGGCGCCGCCGCCGCGGAGGCGGTTGAGGAGCAGACCGAGTTCGACCTCATCCTCGAGGACGCCGGAGCCGAGAAGATCAAGGTCATCAAGGCCGTGCGTGAGATCAACCCGAGCCTCGGCCTCAAGGAGGCCAAGGACGTCGTCGAGGCCGCCCCGACGGCCGTGATGACGGGTGTCGCCAAGGAGGCGGCGGAGGCCGCCGCCAAGTCGCTCCAGGACGCCGGCGCGAAGGTCAGCGTCAAGTAGCGATGCCCGCGGGTTCGCCCGCGGAGGGAATGAAAAGGGGCGGATCCTGCCGATCCGCCCCTTTCCGCTGCGTGGACGGCGCGGCCAAGCCGCAATCGGT
>JBDTSC010000368.1:0-4034 GCA_039931375.1 Ardenticatenales bacterium | reverse complement strand
CGTTCGACAAGCTGAACGCGTCGGGCCAGTGGAAGCTGGACATCACGGACGACACGGGCGGCGACAGCGGCACGGTGAACAACTGGTCCGTGGACATCACGTACCGCTAGTCGACCGGCGTGTGGGGCGGCCGACCAGGCCGCGCTCGTAGGCATCCAACCGGCCCCCGTCGCACCTTGCGGCGGGGGCCGGTCTACATTCGGCGATCCGGCGAAGGCGGCGCCGGCAGGCCAAGATTAAGCGTTCTTGGCGTTTCGCCCGGTATCCTGGACGGCCGACTCGCGTTTGATAGTGCGTCGCGCGGTGCGCACGCCGTGTGCGGGCTGCTCGTCCATCGCCCACGATACACCCCCGTCGCTCCCCGAAAGTCTTCCGCCCCATGTCGAAGCTGCGTCCGTTCACCCTCGCCGCCTTCGCGTTCGGCGCGCTCGTCGCGAGCGGGCCGCGCGGCGTTCCCACGACGATGGTCGCCGCCCGTCGGCCGGCGGCCATCGCGCCGGAGCGCGTGGCGGCGCCCGCGTCCGTGCCGCCCGCGACGTCGCTGACGACCGTCGGTGCGGCGGTCACGCAGAACTTCGACACGTTGGCCAACAGCGGCACGTCGAGCCTCACGCCGAACGGGTGGGACTTCGCGGAGTCCGGCACGAACGCGAATCTTCTGTACACCGCCGGCACCGGCAGCGGCACCGCCGGGGACACGTACAGCTTCGGGGCGGCCGCCTCGACGGAGCGAGCGTTCGGCGGGTTGCAGAGCGGTAGCCTCATCCCGACGGTCGGCGCCGCGTTCACGAACAACACGGGCGTGACCATCGCCTCGCTGGCCATCGGCTACACCGGCGAGCAGTGGCGGCTGGGCGCGTTGGCGCGCGTCGACCGCCTCGACTTCCAGTACAGCCTCGACGCCACGTCGCTGACGACGGGTACGTGGACCGACTTCGACAGCCTGGACTTCACGTCGCCGACGACGGGACCGACCGCCGGGGCGCTCGACGGCAACGCGGCGGCCAACCGGACGCTCGTATCGTCGACGATCGCGGGCCTGACGCTCGCGAACGGCGCGACGATCTGGATTCGCTGGACGGACCTCAACGCGACGGGGTCCGATGACGGCCTGGCGGTCGATGACTTCGCGCTGACGCCGGCCGCCGCGCCGACGAGCACCCCAACGACCACCACGACGAACACGCCGCCGCCGCTGCCCTCCGCGACCCCGACGAACACCGCGATCCCGACGAGCACCGCCACCGCGACGCCGACCGTCGTGGCCATGGCGGACCTGGCGACGACGAAGACGGACGCACCCGACCCGGTGATCGCCGGCAACAGCCTGACGTACTCGATCGTGACGACGAACAACGGCCCGTCGGACGCGCAGGGCGTCACGCTGAGCGATCCGCTGCCCGCCGGCACGACGTTCGTGTCCGCCGTGGCCAGCGCCGGCGGCGTGCTGACGACGCCCGCGGTGGGCGCGAACGGCACGGTGTCGTCCGTCTGGGCCGGCGCGACGGCCGCCGGCGTCCAGCGCACGCTGACGATCACGGTGCGGGTGCTGCCGAGCGTCGCCGGCGGCACAGTCCTGTCGAACACGGCCACGGCGACCTCGAGCACGCCCGATCCCACCCCCGCCAACAACGCGGCCACGGCCACCACCACCGTCGTCGCGCAGGCGGATCTCGCCGCCACGAAGACGGACACGCCGGACCCGGCGGTCGCCGGCGCCACGCTGAGCTACGCGCTGACCAGCACGAACAACGGCCCCTCGGATGCCCAGACCGTGGTCATCGCCGACACGATCCCGGCCACGACGCGCTTCGTGTCCGCGACGCCGTCCGCCGGCGGGTCGTGCGTCACGCCGGCCGTGAACGGCAGCGGGACCGTGACGTGCACGTTCGCGGGCGCGACGGCGCCGACGGCGGCGCGCTCCGTGACGATCGTGGTGCGCCCGTGCGCGGAAATCGCGTGCAACACGGCCGTCGCGAACACGGGCGCCACATCGTCCGCGACGACGGATCCCGCCGCCGCGAACAACAGCGCCGCGGCGTCCACGACCATCCAGTCGCAGGCCGACACGGCGATCACGCTCCTCGATGCACCCGAGCCGGTGGTGGCGGGCACAAACCTCACCTACACCTCCGTCGTGACCAACAACGGCCCGTCGAACGCCGTGAACACGACGGCCACGTACACGCTGGACAGCCGCCTGGCGTTCGTGTCCGCGACGGTCGCGCCCGCCGGGCCGACATGCAACGCCGTCGGCCAGACCGTGACGTGCAGCTTTGGCACGCTCGGGGCGGCGGGCCAGTGCGCGACGGCGTTCGTGGCCGGCTACACCGTGACCCTTGTGGCCACGGTCAGCGACCTGACCGCGTGCTCGGCGTCCGTCTGCCCGGGCAGCCCGGGCGTGCCGCTGTCCTCGAGCGCCGTCGTCTCGAACGGCGACTGCCTGGTCGACCCGGTCGCGGCGAACAACACGGCCGCGCAGTCGACGGCGGTGCGGGCGGGGGCGGACGTCGTGATCGACGATCCGACGATCGAGCACATCGCCGCCGCCGCGATGGCCGCATTGTCCGCGCCGGGCGAGGACAGTGTGGCCGAAGCGGATGCGGCGTCGTCCATCGAATCGTTGGGCGCGGCGACGCTATCGCCGCAGCAGGACGGCGCGGACTGCGTCGCCGTCGGCGATTACCTGGTCGTGACGCAGACGTTCGGCAACACCGGCCCGCTGGCGTTCACGCGCCAGCGCGACAACGCCGGCCCCGAGTGGGAGACGGCGCTGCCGCCGACCGTCATCGGCCAGGCCTGCCGCGTCGCGTCCGGCGGCGGGACGTGCGCCTTCACGGCGACGCAGCTGACGTGGGACGGCGCGATCGACGTCGGCGCCCACGTGACGCTGGTGTACTCCGTGCGCATCAAGGGCGCGACGCCCAGCGGGACCGCGATCTCGTTCGACGGCACGGTCCACTACGACGGCTACAACATTCAGCAGAACACGTTCAACCGGGTCAGCGGCGCGGCGGTGACGTCGCTCGACTGCCCGTCCATCATCGACCCGAACACGCAGCTGGGCAACGCGGTCCACCTCCCGATCCTGGCCTATGAGGGGCAGGACGATGTCTGCGACAGCTGGATCGAGGTGCAGAACCTGGGGTGCTCGGACGCCGTGGCGGCGATGGTCGCGTGGGGCGAGCCGGGCTTCTGCCCGCCGCAGGCCACCGGGCCGCTGAAGGTGGAGTGCTCGGGCGTACTCAAGCCCGGCAGCGCCTGGGTGTTGGCCGGCTCCCAGGTCCCGACCGGCGCCAAGAGCGGCATCGTCTTCAAGTTCTCGGGCAACCCGCTCTTGGAGGACGGCATCGACATCGGCGTCGACGACATCACCGGCTTCTACATGTGCGAGCTGCTGTTCTTCGGGGTCGTGGGCGACGCGGACGACTATCGGCGCTTCAAGAAGGCCTACGACGAGGGGCTCGAGTTCCAGGGCGTCGACCTGCGGCGGGCGGTGCCGGCCGGCGGCGCGCTGGCCGTCGACGTGGTGCGCTTCTGCCCGGGCGACGCGACGCCGGCGGTGAGCGTCACCAGCAAGTACAACGGCATCGCCGGCACGCACCTCGGGGTGTATGACGATGTCTTCGGGGGGTACTCGTTCTTCGTGCCGCTGGTGTACGCCGCCAAGGGCGGGTACAACTCGATCCTGTACATCCAGAACGGCGGCCTGGCGTGCAGCTCGGTCGAGATCTGGTTCCAACAGCAGGAGTCCTGCCTGCGCGCGACGCTGTGCGACATCGCGACGCTCGCGCCGGGCGAGAGCTATCAGCTGGACGCCTCGGACTGCGTCGGGCCGGACTTCCAGGGCAGCGCCTGGATCCGCGCGACCCAGCAGGCGGGCATCGTGGTGGACATCATCGGCCACGACCTCTTGATGACGTACGTGGGGGAACCGGCGGAGCTGAACTACTCGTTCAACCCGCGCAAGGCCACGTATACGGCCGGCAACCAGGTCGGGTTCGCGCCGCTGGTGTACTCGGAGTACCAGGGCT
>JBDTSC010000367.1:0-4040 GCA_039931375.1 Ardenticatenales bacterium | reverse complement strand
ACGACGTCGGGCGCGGCGGCGATGCGGCGGGTGGCGATGGGCGAGGGGGTGGTCACGGCAGTCCTCCTTGGGGGCGCGGGTGGAGCGAACAGGAGGGTGCCCGGTTGGACATGCCCTTGGTACCCGAGCCGACTTCTTGCGGATGTTCTAGAACGATTGAACGCGCGCGCCGGTTCGATTCCGACCGGTTGGATGACGACGAGATCGATCGCGCACCAGCGTCCCGGGCGGAGTATTGCCGGCGTCGACTTGTTCGATCACGCGAATGTCCTACTTCGTGATCACCCCGCCTCCGAGCTTGAAGGCGGCCTGCTTCACCGGCTCTGCCCTGCCGCTGCCGGCCTTGAGACTCCAGAATGCGTTCATGCCGACGCCGCTGAACTCCTCCGGCTTCGACGCGCCCGGCCAGAGAACCGACATCGACTCGATCTTCGTCGCGTCGCCCAGCCCAAGCTCCACCTGCAGGCTGTTGCCGCCGAAGCTTCCGCCCGAGCTGACAACCCTTGTGAGCATACGGGGACCGCCGTTTGTGGTTAACCGCACCGTCACCCGCGCGCCGATCGCGCGCGTGTTCTTGTCGTGTCCCGTCAGGCGCAGCGTCGCCCAGTGGTGGCCGTGGCCGGGGTTCTCGAACACAACATTGGGGTACCAGTCGCCGTCGAACGCCCCGCCGAAGTCGGCGTACACATCCTGATCACCGTCGTTGTCCAGATCCGCGAAGCCGATGCCGTGACCCTTTTGAAGGTTACCGAAACCGCCGGCGGTCGTGACGTCGTGGAACGTGCCATCGCCGACGTTGCGGAACATCCGGCTGGGCATCAGGCTCCGGAAGTCCGGGTTGCCGGTTCCCAGGTAGAAATCCTCGAAGCCGTCGTTGTCGAGATCGCCGAAGTTGCAGCCCATCGTGAAGATCACCTTGGCGACCCCGGCTTTGGCGGCGACGTCCTCGAACGTCCCGTCGCGCTTGTTGTGGTAGAGGTGGATGCGCGCGGCGTTCGTCGGCAGTCCCAAGTAGTCGGCGGCGACGTTGGCGGCGGCCGACGAGTTCGGATCGGTGCCCGCTTCGGGATCGCCGTAGCCGCTCACGAACAGATCGAGCCAGCCGTCGTTGTCATAGTCGAACCACCATGAAGGGAAGCTGAAGAGCGGCTCCTGGACGCCCGCCTTGGCGGCGACCTCGCTGAAGCGCACCTGGCCGTCCGCGCCGGGCCCGTCGTTGTGGTAGAGGAAGTTCGGCTGGGCGAGGCGGCTCAGATAGAGGTCGAGCCGGCCGTCGTTGTCGTAGTCGCCGAAGACGGCGGACTTCGTGAATCCAGGCACGTTTACGCCGGCCGCTTCGCCGACCTCGGTGAACGTGCCGTCACCGTCGTTGCTGTAGAGCAGGCATGGATGCACCGTACCGCCGTTGGATGCCGTCTCGTTGCCGATGAAGAGGTCCAGGTCGCCGTCGTTGTCGTAGTCGCCCCAGGTGGCCGTCTGCGTCGGGTGGTGGGCCATCATGCCGGCGGCTTCGGTGACGTCCTCGAACGTGCCGTCGCCGCGGTTGTGGACGAGCGAGTTCGGGAACGGATGGCTCTGCTGCGACCAGCCGCCGCGCAGGATGAGGAAGTCGAGCCAACCGTCGCCGTCGTAATCCGCCTGGACGATGTTGATGCCGCCGATGAGACCGGTGAGCCCGGCCTGCGCGGTGCGATCGTCGAACGTGCCGTCGCCGCGGTTGACGAAGTACCGGATCTGGTCCGTGACGCCGATCGAAGACATGACCACGTCGAGGTTTCCGTCCCCGGTGAAGTCGTCGATGATCACGCCGCCCGCCTGATCGGCCACGTCGAGCCCGAGCGCCGGTGCGACGTCATAGAAGCGGCCGAACGGCTCCTGCGACGCGAACACTTCGGGCGGAATGCGCCACTCCGGGCGGACGGCGTCCGGCCACGTTCCGCGCGCCATGTGGGCGATGTTCAGTATCCAGCGGTCGGTGAGGTCGTTCGGATCGGTGTGCATCAGCGCTTCCAGCTCCGGGATCGCCTTGTCGACGCCTGTGCGATCGGTATGGATGCCACCACCCTGGATGGGCAGGATGCACGAGTCCGCGTTGTGGTTTAGGGCGCAGTTCTGGATCTCGCCGTAGCGAAGCCAGCTGATGGCCAACATCGACGTCAACTCGCGCAGCGCCGGCGAATCGGTGAGACTCTGCTGGTTGCGCAGCTCGCGCTGCAGCGCCGCGAAGGTGGCGGCCGCCTTATCCGGCTGTCCGGCGTTGAGCTGCTCGTTGGCGAGAACGTTCATGAAGTCGAGCTGCTTGTCGTACGCGGTCGGCAACGGGCTCGCTTCCAGGATCGCCAGGCGTCGTTCGCTGTTCCAGACGCCCTCGTCAAATGAGAGGTTCGCGGCGATGTCGGCCAGCTGCTTGGCCATCGCCGCGGTGTTCGGCTGCACCGTGCCGGCCGCTGGTCGGGACGGCGGCACGGCGTGATGGTGGCCGACCATCCCCGGTTCGCCTGCGTCGCCGGACGGCGGCGCGCCGGAGGCCGCTCCGACCGCGAGCGTCGGTCCCATCGGCATCGATTCGGCCGCCGCGCTGTGGGCGCGGGCGGCGGGTACGGCGGCATCCGTAGGACCGGATATGGCGGCCTCCGTCT
Organism: Ardenticatenales bacterium; assembly: GCA_039931375.1. Taxonomy (GTDB): domain Bacteria; phylum Chloroflexota; class Anaerolineae; order Epilineales; family Epilineaceae; genus Avedoeria. The sequence goes on along the minus strand of JBDTSC010000367.1, from coordinate 1,401 downwards.
GATGTTGGCAGCCGGTGGCGAGCAAAGCGGCCGCCGCGATGGCGACGTACGTCTTTCGGATCATGATGGGTGTTGTCCTCGAGTGGAGCAGAGGATCCGCGACCGGCGGCTATGCGCCACGGATGGGGGACCGGCGGGCGCGGAGCGTCGGGTGGGCGGTCGGCATGGACCCGACGTTGTGTAGGCTACGGCTTGGGCCGGCGCATTCAATTGGGCGCTGCCGACACAAACGTTGACGGTGGCGCCGTCGGCGGCCACCGGGGTATGGGGTGTCGGCGCCGATCGGCCCCATCACGCCGTCACGATGGCGACGGCAACACCCCGCGCGCTGACGCTATCACTCCACGCCCTGCCAGATAACCGGTGACCCACGCCCAATGAAAGTTGAAGCCGCCGATCCGCCCGTCGACGTCCAGCATCTCGCCCACGAGGTGCAGTCCCGGCGCGCGGCGCGAGCCCATCGTGCGGTGGTCGATCTCGGCCAGGGGCACGCCACCGGCCGTCACCTCCGCGAAGTCCCAGCCGCGATCGCCCACGACCGGCAGCGGCAGCGCGCCGAGCGCGGCGGCGAGAGCGCGTCGGTCGGCGCGCGCCAGCTCGGAGAGCCGCATCGAGACGTCGACGCCCGCGTGTCGGCACAGCGTTCGGGCCAGCCGGTCCGGCAGCGTCTCGCCGAGGACGGCGCCGACCGGACGCCCGCCCGCTCGCCGGGCGATGTCGAGCAACCAGGCATCCGCGCCGGGGGCGTCGCGGCCGGGCAGGACGCTGCAGCGGAGTTCAACGGCGGACGCGTGCGCGGCGGACGTCGACGTCGGCATCCGCCGCGACCGGCCCTCCGCGGCCAGCCAGTGTCGGCTGGCGTCCAGGACGAGCGGGCCGCTGACGCCGAAGTGCGTCCACAGGAGGCTGCCGGACCGGCGGTCGACGACCTTGCCGTCGCTGACCGTCGAAAGCTCGGCCGGGTGCGCGACGCCGGACAGCTCGGCGTGCCAGAAGGCGGGGTCGAGGACGAGCGGGACGAGGGCCGGGAACGTCGGCGTGACGGTGTGCCCGAGCCGCTCGGCGATCGTCCATCCCCCGCCGTCCGACCCCGTGCGCGGCAGCGAGCGGCCCCCGGTGGCCAGGACGACGCGGTGGGCGAGGAGGCGGCCGTGGCTGTGGGTGAGAAGGAACGATGGGGCGGCGCCCTCGACGACCGCCACATCGCCCACCCGGCAGCCCGCGCGAATCTCGACTCCGAGCGACGTCGCGCGGCCGACGAGCGCGTTCAGGACCGTGGCCGCACGGTTAGTGGTCGGGAAGAGCTTGCCGGTCGGCTCCGCCTTGAGGGCGACGCCGAGCGACGCGAACCAGCGCACGGCGGCCTCGGCGTCGAAGGCGGCCAGGATGTTGCGGACGGTC
>JBDTSC010000366.1:0-4045 GCA_039931375.1 Ardenticatenales bacterium | reverse complement strand
CGATCGACAAGACGCTCGAGAGCTGCAGCGTCGTCCTCGGCGGCGATCCGGTGACGTACCTGATCACGGTGACGAACAACGGCCCGTCCGACGCGGCCAAGGTGGTCGTCAAGGACGTGCTGCCCGCGCAGCTCGACATGTCGACGGTCACGGTCGACGCCGGCGGCGGGATGCTCGTGGTGATCAACACGGTCACGCGCGAGGTCACGGTGATGGCCGGCAACGGCAAGGGCCAGGTCGGTCGGATCAACGCCGGCACCGCGGCGATCGTCAAGATCAGCGGGCGGTGGAAGCCGACGGACATCGACTTCGAGGCGACGGACACGACCTCGGTGACGACGATCAAGGACGGCGTGACGTGGCCGGGCCTGCTGGCCGAGGGCGAGGCGCCCGTGACGGACGGCGCGCTCTCGACGGACAGCGCACCTGCTGCGGGCGACACACCTGCTGCGGGCGACACGGCGACGGGCGACACGGCGACGGGCGACGCGGCGGCCCTCGCGACCGACGGCGCCACGACCGGCGCGGCCGGCGACGCCACGAGCTACGGGATCGCGTCCGTGCAGGTGGACGATCCGCTCGGGCCGGGCAGCCGGACGCCGACCAAGGATCCGGACCCGACCAACAACACGAAGACGTTCAAGCATCTCGTGCTGGCGGACCCGGTGCTGCTGGTCAACAAGACGGTCAGCCTGACCGGCCAGTGTCCGGGCGTCGACGTGCCGGTCATGGTCGGCCCCGGCCAGCCGGTGACGTACTGCATCGAGATCACCAACCGCACGAGCTTGCGCATCGAGCCCGGGGCGATCGTCACGGACACGGTGCACAGCAAGCTCGGTGATCGCCTGGTCTTCACGCAGAAGATCGACGGCGCGATCGAGCCGGGGCAGAAGATCAACCTGAAGGTGACGGACCGGTTCCGGGCCGACGAGTGCGGCAACACGGTCAACAACGTCGTCGCCACCGCGTACCTGCGCACCGGGCTGGGCGATGTCTGCCTGCGGCCGATCACGAGCAAGGACAGCCACCCGATCATGGTGGCGTGCACGGACGGCGCGACCGGCGCGGACACGCGCATCGGCCTGCCGATCATCAACGGGCCGGCGGAAGCGGCGTGCTCGACGTGGATCCAGGTCCAGAACCTGGGCTGCGCGAACACGAAGGCGCTGGTGGTCTTCTGGGGCGATCGCAGCGCCTGTCCGCCGCAGTCGGCCGGGCCGCTGAAGATCGAGTGCACCGGGCTGCTGCGCCCGGGCAGCGCGTGGTCGATCCTGGCGGAGGGCAGCCAGATCCCGGCGGGCGCCAAGAGCGCGATCGTCTACTCGGTCAACGCGGACGATCTGATCAAGACGCCGCGCGGCAACGACCTGCCGTTCGCGGACGCCGCCTGCGGCTTCCTGTTCCAGGCGATCGTAGGCGACTACCTCGCCTGGACGGAGTTCGACCACGCGTACCAGACGTTCGGGTCGTTCAAGTGGGTGTTCAACAACGAGAACCTCGACCCGCTGGAGCTCGACTTCGGCAAGCACCAGGGCCAGCCGCTCGGCGTGACGGTCAACCAGGGCTGCCCGGACCCGACGGATCCGAACACGACGAACAACGGCGGCTACGCCGGTGTACCGACCGCGGGCACCGGAGCGTACGATCCCGCGGCGGGCGGCTACACGTACTACACGCCGATGGTGTTCGCCAACAAGGGCGGTCTGAGCAGCCTGATCGCGATCCAGAACCTGGGGATCGAGTGCACGTCGCTCGAGGTGTACCTCAAGGACCCGGACAACTGCCTGCGGCCGATCATCGGCGACGTGCTCGCGTTGGCGCCGGGTGAGCGCATCTCGTTCGACCCGAACACGGTGGCCGGTCCCGACTGGATCGGGACGGCGTGGATCCGCTCCACGCAGCCGCTGGCCGTGAGCGTCGCGACGCAGGGCGCGAACCACCTGACGATCTACAACGGCGTGCCGGGCGACGTGTACAGCATCGGCTTCACGCTCGGGTCGCAGGTGAACTACGCGCCGCTGACGTACTCGGAGTACCAGGGCTGGGATAGCGCGATCGCGGTCCAGAACCTGTCGGCGACGTACGCCGCCAAGGTGAAGGTGTACTTCCTGGATCGCGGCGGCGACATCATCACGACGCTGGTGGACTGGGTCTGCCCGCGGGGCAACCAGTTGTTCTTCCTGCCGGTCATCGCCAACATCCCGGGCAACTGGGTGGGCAGCGCACGGGTCGAGAGCCAGGAATGGGTGACGCCGGGCGGGCCGCGGAACGATCCGCCGCGCGTCCAGTCCGTGATGATGCTCGAGCGCTGGAGCGATCCGGCGCGCACGAGCCGCCGCGAGGCGATCGCCTACAACCTGTTGACCGAGCAGGTGGCGTTCGATTGGCAGCTCGGGATTCTGAGCGGCGGCACGGTGAGCGGATCGGCCGTGATCGCGGTGCCGCTCCTGTCCAAGGGCAACCGCGGCATCACGAGCGAGATCGGCATCACCAACCTCGTGCCCAAACCCGGCTTCACGGACTTCGCGATCTACATCTACGACCAGAACGGCTTGATCGACTACTACTGCCAGAAGTTGAACGAGAAGCAGGTCGAGTACATCGACCTGGATGCTCAAGGCTTCATCAGCCACAACTTCCTGGGCAGCGCGGTGATCAGCGCCGTCTTCTGGGAGCACGACGTGTTCGACGACACCGGGACGTTCAAGCGCAACCTGGTCGGCCTCGGCGCTGTGGTCATCGAGCGCGTCGGCAGCACCGTGAGCGGCACGGACGCGCCGGGCGACGAGTCGAAGGGCTACGAGGGCATCCCGGTCGGCAAGCCGTTCTGCGAGCGGCGTCCGTCGTGCCCGGGCGTACCGGAGCGATAGTTCCAAGCGCGCGATCCGGTCGCCGGATCGAGACCGTGTCGGGGGGCCGGTTCCTCTCGAGGGGCCGGCCCCCCTCCACCGCACCGACAACGACCGTTTGCCATCCATGCGCCGCATGCGCCAGGGAACCGCGAGACACACCATGAGCAAGCCGCCCCGGATCGCCCACATGTTCGGCATCGCGACCGCCGCCACGCTGATCGCCGCCGGCGCCTGGTTCGGGCTGCGAAGCGCATCCGTGTCGCAGCGCACCGGCGCACTGCAGCAAGCGCCGGCGTGGCCGGCCTCGTGGACGTCGTTGGGATCGGACCCGGCTGAGGCGGGCTGTCTGGACCACCGCAACGTCATCGAGGCGTTCTACACCCTGGACGCCAACTACGTGTTCCTGCGGCTGCAGAATGTGACCGATGCCGGTTGGCCGAACCCGAACCCGGCCGGCGAAGCACGCTACAAGTGGTTCGTCGACACGGGCACGGACGCGGCGCTGGCCGGCTCGACGGTGACGAACGCGGATTGGCAGGTGATCGTCGAGGATCGCGCCACGGCGCCCGATCCGACGCTCGGCCGCAACTTGCTCGGCGAGCAGACGCTGATGGACGATTTGGCCAACGTCGGCTTCACGACGCGCTGGGGCGGCGGCGCGCCGCCGGGGTACATGAACAACGCGCCGGCCAGCGCGCTTTGGCGGCGCGTGCTCGGCACGGGCACGCCGGGCACGGGCGGGCTGCAGCAGGCGACCGGCAGCGCCGACGTCGGCTATCGCGTGATCGGCACGTTCGTCGACATGTACGTCCGCCGCACGGCGCTCGGCAGCCCGGGCACGATCCGCCTCCTGTGGGCCACGGACGTCCAGGGCAACAACCTGGACAACGCCCCCGCCTGCGACACCGATGACGGCTTCGTGACGATCCTCGCGCCGACGCCGACACCGACGTCCACCGCGACGAACACGCCAACCCGGACGCCGACGAGCACGCTGACCCCGACCCCGACGAACACGCCGACGAACACCGCGACCCGCACCCCGACGAACACGCCGACGAATACGCCGACGAACACGCCAACGAATACGCCGACGAACACGCCGACGAACACCCCAACGAGCACGCCGACGAACACGCCGACGAACACCCCGACGAGCACGTCGACCCAAACGCCAACGGTCACCCTCACCC
>JBDTSC010000365.1:0-4060 GCA_039931375.1 Ardenticatenales bacterium | reverse complement strand
TCGACCCACACACTGCCGGGCCTTGTCGATGTGCACGTCCATCTCCGGTATCCGGGCGGCACGCACAAGGAGACGATCCAGACTGGGACCGCCGCCGCGCTGGCGGGCGGGGTCACCGCCGTTCTGGGCATGCCCAACACGAACCCGCCGCTCACGGACGGCGATGCGTTGGACGCCGCGTTGGCCCATGTCGCACTCGAGGCGCGCTGCGACGTCGGGCTCTACCTCGGCGCCGCGGACGGGAACGCGGCCGCGGTCGCAGTCGCGGCGGATCGTTCCTGCGGGCTCAAGGTCTACTTGAACGACACGTTCGGCAAGCTGCGGATCGAGACGCTCGCCGCGCTACGCCCCCACTTCGAGGCCTGGCCGCGCGGCCGTCCGATCGTCCTCCACGCCGAGGACCTGAACGTCGCGACCGCGATCGGGCTCGGGCGCGTCTACGACCAGTGGGTCCACATCGCCCACGTCAGCCGCGCGGAGGAGATCGTGCTGATCCGCGCCGCCAAGGACGCCGGCCTGCGGGTTACGTGCGAGGTCGCGCCGCACCACCTCTTCCTGACCGAGGACAACGCGCCGCGCCTCGGCCCGCTGGGGGACATGCGCCCGCGGCTGGCGACGAGCGCGGATCGCGACGCGCTTTGGGCCCACTTGGAGGCGGTCGACTGCATCGCCACGGACCACGCCCCGCACACGTTGGACGAGAAAGCATCGCCCGAACCGCCGCCCGGCGTGCCGGGCCTCGAAACGACGCTGCCGCTGCTGCTGACGGCGGTCGAGGCCGGCGGCCTGTCGTTGGCGCGCCTCATCGAGCTGACCAGCACGCGACCGGCGGCGCTGTTCGACGTGCCGACGGCCGCCGAGAGCAGCGTCGAGGTCGAGGTCGGACCCGAGTGGGCGCTGCCGGAGCGCGGCTGGCAGACGAAGCCCGACTGGTCGCCGTTCGCCGGCTGGCGCGTGCGCGGCCGCGTCGTCCGCACGACGCTGCGGGGCGCGGTGGCGTGGGAGGAGGGGCAGCTCTTGGCGGCGCCGGGCAGCGGGCGCGTGTTGTTCGGTCGGCGTTTCCCACGAGAGGAGGAGTGACGGATGACGTCTAGCGCGCCGCAAGTCGCCAGTCATGGCGCCGCGGCCGGCAACCATGGGTTGGCCAAGCAGGACATCCTGTCCGTCAACCAGTTCCACCCGGAGCAGCTGAGCGCGGTCTTTGGCCTCGCCGACGAGATGCGGGCGATGGTGCGCAAGCAGGGCGGCAACGATCTGCTGCGCCACCACGTGCTCACCTGCCTGTTCTACGAGCCGAGCACCCGCACGAGCGCCAGCTTCATCGCGGCGATGGAGCGGCTGGGCGGCAGCGTGATCCCGATCACCCAGGGCGTCCAGTACTCGAGCGTCTCCAAGGGCGAGAGCCTGCCCGACACGATCCGGACCGTCGAGCAGTACTCGGACGCGATCGTCCTGCGGCACCCGGAGGTTGGCAGCGCGCGCGTCGCGGCTGAGGCGGCGTCCAAGCCGGTGATCAACGCCGGCGACGGCGCGGGCGAACACCCGACGCAGGCGCTGCTCGACCTCTACACGATCCAGAGCGAGCTGGGCACGCTGGACGGCCTGCACATCGCCATGGTCGGCGACCTGCGGTTCGGGCGGACGGTCCACTCCCTGACCCGGCTGCTGCTACAGTACGATGTGAAGCTGACCTTCGTGAGCCCCGAGATCCTGCGGTTGCCGCTCGATCTCATGAACGCCGTGCGCGACGCCGGCCTGCCGGTCCGCGAAACGTACAGCGTGGCGGACGTGATCCACGACGTCGATGTGCTCTACGTCACGCGGGTCCAGAAAGAGCGGTTCACCGACCTCGAGCAGTACGAGGACGCCAAGGGCTTCTACATCATCACCCCCGAGCTGATGCGCGACGCGAAGTCCAAGATGGTCGTCATGCACCCGCTGCCGCGCGTCACCGAGATCAGCGACGCGGTCAATTCCGATCCGCGCGCGGCGTACTTCCGCCAGATGGAGAACGGCATGTTCATCCGCATGGCCCTCCTGGCCGCCGTACTGGGCAAGGCGTGACGATGGTGACCCCCTTCGCGACCGCCGGCGCTACAGGCCACGCGGCGGCGGCGATGCCGTCGCCGCCGCCGCCTTCGTTCAACGCCCGCCTCGATGCGGCGATCGACCGCGAGGGATCGCTGTTGTGCGTCGGCCTCGACCCGCGCATGGAGCGGCTCGAGGAACCCATCGAGGACTTCTGCCGGCGGATCATCGACGCGACGATCCACGCCGCGGTGGCCTTCAAGCCGAACAGCGCGTTCTTCGAACAGCTCGGCGTGAAAGGCTGGCAGGCGCTCGAGATCGTCGTGCGCCACATCGGCGGCGCGCGCGTCGTGATCCTGGACGCCAAGCGCGGCGACATCGGGCCGACGGCCGAGGCGTACGCCCACGCCGCGTTTCGGGCGCTCGGCGTCGACGCGATCACCGTGAACCCCTACTTGGGCGGCGACGCCGTGTTGCCGTTCCTGGCGGACCCCGAGCGCGGGGGGTTCATCCTGTGCCACACCTCCAACCCGGGCGCGCAGGACTTTCAGACGCTCCCCATCGACGGGCGCCCGCTCTACCTGCACGTCGCCGAGCGGGTGGCCGCCGCCTGGAACGGCGCGGACAACGCGGGCCTCGTCCTCGGCGCTACGTATCCCGACGCCCTGGAGGCGGTCCGCGAGCGGGCGCCGCGCCTGCCGTTCCTCGTGCCCGGCATCGGCGCGCAGGGCGGTGACCTGGGCGCGGCGCTCGCCGCCGGCCTCGACGCGAACGGCCGCGGGCTGGTCATCAACAGCTCGCGCGAAATCGTCTACGCCGGCGATCCCGCCGACGCCGCCTTGCGCCTGCGCGACGCGATCAACGCGGCGCGGGCACGCTATCGTTGACGGTCCATTGGGAGATTCGATGATCGATCCACGGCTTTTGGCCGAGCAACCACCGACGCCCGGCGACTGCGCCGCGCTGGCCGAGGCGCTCCACCGCATCGGCGCGGTGCAGTTCGGGACGTTCACGCTCAAGAGCGGCGCGACATCGCCGGTGTACTGCGACCTGCGGCTGATGGCCAGCGACGCGACCGTGCTGGCCGCGGCCGCGGAGCACTATGCCGCGCTGTTGGCGCCGCTGTCGTACGACCGGATCGCCGCCATCCCGTACGCCGGGCTCCCGATCGGAACGGCCGTCAGCCTGCGCTTGAACCGGCCGCTGATCTTCCCGCGCAAGGAGGTCAAGGCGTACGGCCGCGGCCGCGCGATCGAAGGCGCCTTCACGCCGGGCGAGACCGTCGTCGTCATCGACGATCTGGTGTCGAGCGGCCTATCGAAGATCGAGGCGATCGCGCCGCTGGCCGAGGCGGGCCTGATCGTGCACGACATCGCGGTCTTGATCGACCGCCGCGGGGCGGACGCCACGGATCTCGGCGCCGCCGGCTTCCGCCTGCACGCCGCGTTCACGCTGCCGGAGATCGCCGCGGCGCTGGCCGCCAACGGCCGGATCACTTCCGACGAGCGTGCGGCCATCGACCGCTACCTAACGGCCAGCCAAACCCCACTGCAATCCCACGACCAGGAGTAACGGTTCCATGCCCAAACTGACGATCCCCGGCCGCGGCACGTTCGAAGTGCCGGCGGGCACCCGCCTGGTGCGGGCCATCGAGGAGACCGGAACCGACATCCTTCACCGCTGCGGCGGCTGGGCCAAGTGCACGACGTGCCGGGTCGAGATCACGGCCGGCAAGCCGAAGCGCATGACGCGCGCCGCCTTCGAACGCCTGACGGCGAACGGCCAGCTGGGCCAGTTCGACCTCAGCTGCCAGTGCGTCGTGAAGACGGACATGACGGTCCACCCGCTGATGACGCTGTCCGCCAGCGGGTTCGAAGACCCCGGACCCACGCCGGAGGACACGATCACACCGGAGCCGGAGTGGCTACCGGAACCCAAGGCAGCTAGCGACCCCGCGTAAGGATCTGCCCGCACCCGCTACGCCTACGTCGCCTTCTTCCGCGTCGCCGTCCGTCGCTTGGCCTTGGGCGCC
>JBDTSC010000364.1:0-4065 GCA_039931375.1 Ardenticatenales bacterium | reverse complement strand
TGGCCGTCATCCAGATCTCGACGTTGGAGCCGTCGCGCACGACCTTCTCGTCACCCACCTTCGGGGCCGCCGGATCGACGGCCATGGTCTGCGTGTTCCAACCGGTCTCCGGGTAGACCTCGTAGGCGTGGATCTTGTCGGCCTTGATGATCTGGGCGTAGTGGGGCTCGCCGATACCGATCGGCGCATCGTAGATCACCGGCATCTGCTCGCCGGAACCGCTGATGTCGATGAGCTGGAAGTTCTGCGGCAGCAGCGGGCCGACGTTGTTGAAGCGGTCGACGGACCACTTGTCCATCGCGACCAGGTACTTGCCGTCCGGGCTCACGGTGTCCCCCTCGGCGGCCGCGAGGTGGCCGATGTTGTACTGCACCGGCGTCTTGGTGATGAGCTTCCACGGCTCCGCGCCGTCCGTGCGGTAGGCGCCGCCGAGCGTCCAACGGGCGACCGCGCTGTCCAGGAACAGGCTGGTGTAGGCATAGCCCTTGTCGTCGAACTGCGTGTGCAGCGGCCCGAGCCCGACCTCGACCTGTGCTTCCACGGTCTGGTCGAACGGCAGGATCGGGACGCCGTACGCGTCCTTGTCGATCGCTCCGCTCGCGATCGCGGCCTGGATCTTCTTGAAGCTGTACACCGTCGTGTTCTGATCGAGCTTGCCGCTGACGACGATGTATTCGCCCTTGGGCGTCACGTCCGCCCCGTGGGGGCTCTTGGGTTCGGGGATGAAGTACAGCACGCCCTCGTCGATCGACGTCTGGAGCGGGAGCACGTTGAATCCGTTGACGGTCGTGGTCTTGCCGGCGGCGGCCAGCTCGGCCGCCTTCTTGAGGTTGACGACGTGCATGAAATCCATGTCGTTCTGCGAGGCGCCGGACTCGAAGTTGACGCTGTCCGCGTCGATCTTGCCGGTGGCCAGCTCCGTGTTGAAGCTGTTGCAGAAGACCCAACCCTCGCTCTCGAGCTTGCCTGCGTCGCACAGGTCCTGCCAGTATGGCGGCACCTCCATGGCGAACGACCGCGCCGGATCGATGCGCCCCTTGGCCCGATCGAACTTCCAGAACGTGATGTGGCCGCGGTACTTGTCCTTGTACTCCGACATCGGCGCGTAGGCGCCGCCCAAGGGCGTCGCGTACTGCCCGCCTTCGACCACCCACTCCGTGTCCGGCGTCACGAACATGCCGCCGTGGTCGATGTTGCTGATCGGGTTCTTGACGATCTGCTTCGTCTCGAAGTCCCGCAGATCGATGACGGCCACGCGCGAGTTCGCCTTGTCGCCGATAAAGAGGAACTGGCCGTCGTAGTCACCCTTCGTTTCGGACAGGGCCGGATGATGATCGTCGGCCCAGTTCAACTCGCGGCCGTTCGTCATGTCGCCGCCGCGCAGGACGCCCTTGGACGCTTCGCCGCCATAGCCGTACCCCTGCCACGGCTCCGGCGCGAAGGTGGCGATCACCTTGAGCAGCCGCATGGACGGGATGCCGATGACCAGCACCTGCCCCCCCTGCCCCGCGGACGCGAACTGAAGGTACTCGTCCATCTTGCCCGACGGGTTGTACGTCATCACGGCGGCCTTCACGTCGTCCGGCGTGAGTCCGCGCGCCGTGGCGATCTCGTCCGCCGAGCCGCTCACCGCGCCGCCGGGCTTGGCCGCGCCGGGCTTCGACGCCGCCGCGTCCTCCGCGCGCGGCTGACCGCTCGTGTCGACGTCGGCGCGGCGGCAGCCGAGCACGGCCGTCGGAACGAGCAGCGTGATCGCTACCACCTGCAGCAGTCGTTTCATGTGCTTCCATCCTCCCTGCGACCGGGCAATCGAGGCCCGGATATCACGCACCTACAGCGGAACCGGACCTACCGCCGCTCCGCCAGGAGCAGCGAGACGTCATGGGTGACGTCGGCCGGTGTGAACGGTCCCATGAAGGTCACTCGAAGCTGCCCTTCGGCATCGATCAGCCACACCCGACTCGAGTGGATGCTCGGATCGGCGCTGCGATCGGCGGCGCCTTGCAGGTCGCCGTCGCCGTGGCTGTGGTCCGCATCGCCATGCGGCGCGTCGCCGTTCGGCAGCGCGCCGTACGGTTGCGCGGCGGTCAGCACGGCGTCCATCGTCCCGGTCAGCCCGACGAAACGCGGGTCGTAGCTTTCGACGTAGCCAGCGAGCACCGCCGGCGTGTCGTGCGACGGGTCCGTCGTGACCAAGGCAACGGTGACGTCGTCGGCCGCGTCGCCGAGATCGGCGAACGTTCGCGCAAGCCGCGCCATCGTCTGTGGGCAGACGTCGATGCAGCGCGTGTAGCCGAAGAACAGGAGGACAACACGGCCGCGCTCGGCCCCGATCGACCACGGCCGGCCGTGCTGGTCCGTGAGGGCGAAGTTCGGCGCCGGCCGCTCCGGGCGGACCGCGGACCCGGCCCAGCCCTCATCGCGGGGCGCGTCGAGCGGCGCGAGGGTGGGCATCGCGGCGGGCATGGCGCGCATCGTCTCCTGGAGTCCTGGCCGCAGCGTCGCGGCCGCAAGCACCGCCAAGCCGAGCAGGGCGCCGAGCACGACCGCACCGCGCCACCGCGCGAGCGGTGATGGGGGGAGAGCCGGCGCGACCGGGGAGGCGATGCGGGGGGCGGTTGCTCGCATCATCGCCCCCTGCCGCGGCGATCCGTCGGTGGCCACGGGCGCCCCGTCGTTCGCAGCGACGTCGGCCGCCAACGCCGCGATGAGCGACGCGAGCGGGATGCCGTACGAGGCGGCGACGTCGGCGACGGTGCAGAAGCGGGCGAGGACACAGCCGATGCACGCCGTTTGCAGCCGCACGAACGTGCTCGCGCACGCCGGACAGCGGTCAAGAACGTCCTCGACCGTCCACTCGCCCATCGCAACCGTCGGTACCTCACCCACATCACCCCTCGCCTAGCGTTCGCGATCCGCGGACACGAGGCAACCTTACCGCCGTTGCGGGCAGGCGACGTTGCGCTATCGCAAGTTGGAGGGCTCGTTGGGCGGTGGACGGCGGCGAACCGGCCGAGTGGCCAGGTCCCGACCGTCGCCGACGATCAGTGGGTGGCCGGCGGCAGATCCTCGGCGATGGCGACCAGGTCGTGCGGCCGCCGGATCACGATCCGCTTGCGGCCCGTGCCAACGATCCCGGCCGCCTCCCAGCCGGACAGCAGTCGGCTGACCGTGAACACCGTCGTGCCCGAAAGCTCGGCCAGATCCTGCCGGGACAGAGGCAGGTCGATCCGCACACCGCCCGATTCGCGGACGCCGCTCTGGCCGGCCAGGCGCAGCAAGGCGCGGGCGATGCGACGTTCGACCCGCTCCGTCGCCAGTTCGCGATTGCGGTCCTGGAACTCCCGCATTCGGCTGGCCAGGAGGGCCATGCTGCGCGATGCCAGCTCAGGATGCGCGGCCATCAACCCCTTGAACGCTTCGCCGTCCCAGCCGTAGGCCTCCGCCGGCTCCAACGCCTCGGCGGTCAGCGGATAGTCCCCGCCGGCCAGCGAAGCGACGATGCCAAACCCCTCGCCGGGCGTGATGAAGCGCACGACTACCTGTTGACCATCGGGCGTCACCTGCGTCAAACGCGCGCGGCCCTTCGATAGCACGTAGAAGCACGCGGTCGGTTCGCCCTGCACGAAGAACGCGTCGCCCGCCTCGACGCGCCTCGTCAGGGCGGCGGCGGCGATCGCGACGAGCGCACCGGCGTCGCGGTCGGCGAAGAGGTCGAACTTCTCGAGCAGTTCGGACGCTGGGCGGGTCATCGACGGGATCCAATCGATAGAGAGCGGGCTGCGGCTGTGCGACGGGCACCGCCTGCCGCCGAATCATACCGGCATGCTGCGGATACCGGATGGTGCTGGCAGCCGACGCCGGGCGATCGGCGTTCGACGTCATGACACGCGCGGCGTGTTCACCGTACCCACACCCCGTCCCCGTCGCTGATCACGTCCACCGCCCCGTCGCGATCCGTCCGGCGCACCGCCATCCCGCTCAGCCGCTGGACCACGCCCGGGTCCGGGTGCCCGAAGCGATTGTCGGCGCCGACGCTGATCACGGCCAGGCGGGGGGCGACGG
>JBDTSC010000363.1:0-4097 GCA_039931375.1 Ardenticatenales bacterium | reverse complement strand
CGATCGCGCTGGATGGCCGGCTGCGGGATCTCTGGGGCCAGCACCCACGCTTCCTGTTCGTGCCGCACGCGGACTCGTTCCTGGGCAAGCTCAGCCTGGCGCTGGGCATGCTGCAGGGGCTGATCGCCGCCTGGGAGGGCTCACCGCACCATCCGTCACCCGACGGCGCGCCTCGATGACCCCCGCCCTCGCCCTCGTCGTCGTCACCGCCCTCACGATCCTGCGCCTGGCCCTGGCGCTGGCGTACCCGTTCCTCGGCCCGGCGGCCCGACTGCCCGCGGTGGCCGTCGGCGGCCTGAGCGACCTCTTCGACGGCCGCATCGCCCGCCGCTGGCACGCCGAGACGTGGGCGGGCGGCCTGCTCGACGCCGTCTCCGACAAGCTCTTCACGCTCGCGATCCTCGGCGTCGCCTGGCGCGACGGCGTCCTCGGCCCATGGCTTCTGCTGGCCGTGCTGGCCCGCGACATCGCGGTCGCCGCGGCCGCCGCCGTCGTCGCGCTCCACCGCCGCTGGGACGGCTTCCGCCGCATGCCGTCGCGCCCGCTGGGCAAGGCGACGACGGCGGCGGTGTTCGCGCTGGGGATCGCGGTGGTGGCGCTGCCGGGGCACGCGAGGCTGGTCGATGCGGTGGCGGGGGTGGCGGGGGGGCTGAGCGTGCTGGCGGGGGGGGATTACTTGCGGGAGTTGGCGAGGGCGCGGCGGGGCGCATGATGGCGGGTGAGGCGACGGTTGCTCGCGGCCCCGACTGGCTCCTCGCCCGCAAGCAGTGTTCGCCACCACCCGCCACCCCCATCAAAGCCGCGGATCCACCGGCTCGCTCTCCAGCGCCAGCACCCCAAACGCGCACTCGTGTACCCGGTACAGCGGCTCGCCCTCGACAAAACGGTGCAGCGACTCGAGGCCGAGGGCGTACTCGCGCAGGGCCAGCGAGCGCTTGGCGGCGACGCTGCGGACGCGCAGGCGCGAGAGGTTCGCCGGCAGCGTGTACTCGGGGCCGTACACCAGGCGCAGGTACTCCCGGCCGCGGCACTTGAGGGCCGGCTGCACGAGCCGTCGCCGCCCGCGTGCGAGCCAGTCGAGCGGCTTGACGACCATTCCCTCGCCGCCGCCGTCCGTCGCCTCGATCCACCAGCGCTCGGCGTCGGCGATCTGTGCGTCATCCGCCAGGTCGACGACACGATGCGCCGTCGCGTGGAGCAGCGCGTCGCCGGCCGCGCGCAGCTCGGCCAGCACGGCCATGTGCCAGGCGTGATCGTGGTCCGTGTGGACGTGGCCCTCGGTGGCCAGCAGGTGGAACGGGGCGATCTTGAGATCCGCCACGCCGGCGACGTCCCAGCAGTACCGACCGTAGGCGGCGACGAAGCCCTCCACGCATACGCGGCGCGCGGCTATGTCCGCCCCGAGGGCCGCGACGCGCTCGGCCTCCGCGTCCGCCATGTCGGCTCGCGCTGCGGTCAACCGCAGCGCCGCGGCCGCCGCGGCCAACCCGGCGCCGCCCGCGGCGCCCGTCGTGGCGAACTGCGTCTCGATCAGGCCGGCCGCCTTCGCGCTCCACGGCATGATCTCGGCGTCCAGGCACAGCCAGTCCGTCGCGAAGCGATCCCACCACCCTGCCGTTTCCGCCGCGGCCCGCACCCGGTCCAGGACGGCCGCCTCGACCGCGCGGTCGGGGAAGAACGGACGGCCGGTGCGCGTGTAGACCACGCCCGCGGCGTCATCCGCCGGCCCATCGCCCGCGCCGAAGCGCCGCCGCGCCGCCGCGCGGTCGCGGCACACGACCAGGATGGCCCGCGAGCCCATGTGCTTTTCCTGGCAGACCACGCGCGCGACGCGCTCGCTTCGGAAGTACGCGAACGTCTCGCTCGGGTGCTCGAGGAACGCATCCTCGGCGGACGTGGCGGCGGGCGACATCGTGGGCGGCAGGTAGATCAGCCAGCGCGGGTCGATCGCGAAGCGGCTCATCACCTCGAGCGCGGCCGCGGCGTTCGCCTCGCGGATCGTCACCTTGCCGAACGTGCGCGTGTCGATGAAGCGCTTGCCGAGGACGTCGGTGATGTCCAGGAGGTCGTCCGGACGCGCGGCGGCTTCTTGGTGCGACGCGGTCGACGCGGTCGACGGGCTCGTCGCGCGCGATGGACTCGACGAACTCGACGGGTTCGACGCGCTCGACGGGAGGGCCGCGGGCGGCGCGAGCGGACGGGCGGGCGAGCTGTACATCGCCCGCGACGGCGCCTGCACGAGCGTGAGCTCGGGGTAGCGCAGCGCCGTCAGCGTGCCGCCGTACGCGCAGCCTGTGTCGATGCAGATCGTCCGGTTGCGCCAGACGGGCTCGCTGCGCGCGGTGTGGCCGTAGACGACCATCGCCTCGCCGCGGTAGTCGGCGGCCCAGTCGATCCGCACGGGCAGGCCGTCCGCGTCCACCTCGCCCGTCGTGCCGCCGTACAGGGCGAACTCGCGGACGCGGGCCGACGCGCGGCCCTGATAGGCCTCGGGCATCCCGGCGTGGGCCACGACCAGCTTCCCATCGTCCAGGACGTAGTGGCTGATCAGGCCGTCGATGAAGGCGGCGACCGCGCTCTTGAACGCCGGCGGTTCGGTGTCCAGTTGGGCGAGCGTCTCGGCCAGGCCGTGCAGCCGCTGCACGTCGCGGCCGTTCAGGGCGCGCTTGAGCTTGTCGTCGTGGTTGCCCGGCACGCACAGGGCGGCGCCGTCCGCCACCATCGCCATCACCAGCTTCAGCACGCCGACCGGGTTCGGGCCGCGGTCGACGAGGTCGCCGAGGAAGATGGCCGTTCGCCCGGCCGGCGGCGTGACGCGCGGCGCGTCCGGCGGTCCATCGACGGCGTAGCCGAGGGCCGACAAGAGGGCGACGAGCTCGTCGTAGCAGCCGTGGACGTCGCCGATGATGTCGAACGGCCCGGGCTCGGTGCGCCGGTCCGTCCACAGCGGCTGGCGATCGACGACGACATCGTCCACCTCCTGCGGCGAGTGGAGCACCGTGATGTGCTGGAACCCCTCGCGCTTCAGCCCGCGCAGCCCGCGCCGCAGCGCCGCGCTCTGCCGCTCGACCACCCGTGGGCCGAACGCGCGGTCCGGCCGGGCGGCGTTGCGGTGGTGGCACGTGTCCGGCGGGAGGTCCAGGACGATCGCCACGGACAGGACGTCGCACGAGCGGGCCAGCGCCACGAGGGAGCGCCGGTCCTCGGGCCGGACGCTCGTGGCGTCGATGACCGTCAGCCGGCCGCGCGCCAGGCGCAATCGGGCGATCGTGTGGACGAGGTCGAAGGCGTCCTTGGTGGCGGTCTGGTCCGACTCGTCGTCCGACACCACTCCGCGGCAGGCGTCGGACGAGATGATCTCCGTGGCCTTGAAGTGCCGCCGCGCGAACGTGGACTTGCCGCTGCCCGACGGGCCGACGAGGACGACGAGCGCGAGGTCGGGGATCGTCACGCGCATCGTTCGAACACCGCCATCTGCGTCGGCGGCCCGACCGCCGGATCGTCGTCGCCGACGGGCACGTAGCGCACCGTGTAGCCGTGCGCGCCGGCGACGGCATCGCCCCACGCCCGGAACTCCGCCCGCGACCACTCGAAGCGGTGGTCGGCGTGCCGAAAGACGCCGTCCGCCAGCGTGGGATAGCGGGTGTTGTACTCGGCGTTCGGCGTCGTGATGATCGCGACGCCGGGCCGCGCGGCGCCGAAGACGACGCGCTCGAAGGCCGGCAGCCGCTCCGGGTCGAGGTGCTCGATGACCTCGACGGCGCAGGCCGCATCATAACCGGCCAAACGCGCGTCGCGGTACGTCAGCGCGCCCTGGAACAGCGAAACGCGGGCGCGCTGCGCCGGCGCCATGTCGTCCAGGCGCAGGCGCGCCGCGGCCCGCTCGAGCGCCCGGTGCGCCACGTCCATGCCCGCCACGTGCTCGATCGCGGCGTCGCGCAGCAGCGCCTCGAGCAACCGCCCCTCGCCGCAGCCCAGGTCCACGACACGCCGTGCGCCAACGCTGTGGAGCGCGTCGACGACGGCGGCTAGGCGGAGGTCCGCCAGGCGGGGCGGGCGGAGGGGGGCGGTGTCGATGTCGGCGTCGACACCGGCAC
>JBDTSC010000362.1:0-4099 GCA_039931375.1 Ardenticatenales bacterium | reverse complement strand
GCTCGCCCACTCGTCCGCTCGCCCACTCATCCAGCCCCTTGGCCACATCCGCCCACGGCACGGCAGCCGCCTGATCGCCGCGTCGGACGGGCAGCGCGTCGAGCCGTGCTGCCTCGACCGTCGCCCGCGTCGCCGACGTGGCGACGCATCGCGCTTTGAGGGTGAGCCGTCCGATCCGCGGTGGCCGGATGGTCGGCCGGCTCCTTGCCCGTTCGCTCCGTAGCGCGCATCGTTGCCGCATCGACGCATCACCGCGCAGGGAGGGTTCACCATGCCGCACGCTCGTGCCACCGTCGTCGTCGCCCGCGCCTTCGGCGTCCTCGCGATCCCGTTGGCTCTTACCGCCGCCGGCTGCCCGGCCGCCGCGCAGCCGGCCAAGGTGGCGCATCAAGCCGTGGCTCCTCAGGCGGTGGCTCCTCTGGCGGTGGCTCCTCAGGCGGTGGCGGTTTCCCCCACTCCGGTGCGTTCGTGGATGTACACCAACCGGGCCGCGTGGCACACGGCGCCCGGTACGCGCGTGTCGGCGCGGCTGGTCGATCGGGTCGCGGGCGAGGCGGTGGCCAATGCCGTGGCCGATGCCGAGGGCGATGTGGTGCTCGCCTTCGCGGTGCCGCCGACCGGGGAGCGGACACCGCTCGGCGGCAGCAATCCATCGCTGATCGAGCCAGGCGACACGCTCTTTGTCGCGGCGGACGACGTGCCGGTCTGGCAGATCGCCGTGCCCGACCTCAGCGCCGATGCCGAGGTCAGCCCGCCGCGCGTGTACGGAACGGCCCCAGCCGGCGCCGCGGTGGACATCACTTTCAACGGTGCAGGCCGACGCCCCTTCGCCGGCACCGCCACCGCGGGTGCTGACGGACGGTTCGACCTGAGCTTGCAGGACAACTTCGACCTGCGCTACGGCGACGTCGGCTGGGTCACGCTCACCGACGCCGCCGGACACAGCTTCACCCTTTTGGCGGCACCGCTGGTGGTCGAGGTCTCGCTCGGCACACCGCGGACGCGCGTCCTGGGCAGCACGAGCACCCGGCCGGATCTGATGGTCCAAACCGCCGGCACAAGCCGTGGCTACTGGCCGGTCAACCGCGCCGCCGACCCGATCGGCACGGGCTGGACGGCCTTCCTTTCCGTCTTCACCGGCGACGGCCGCGACGCCCTATCGTCAGGCGCGGTCGTCACGGCAACGCTAAGCGGCGATCCGCTGAGCGTTGCGCGCGTGCGGCCGGTCGTGATCCCCAACATCGCCTTCGATCTGGACGTCGGCGGCACCGCCTTCATCGGCCGCGCGCCGGCCGGTGCACCGCTTCAGATCACCATCGGACGGCCCGATCGCGCCACTGTGACGTTCGACACGGCCGCCGACGCCAACGGGCGCGTTCGCGTCGCGGTGCCGTTCGCGCCGATGCCGCCGGGCAGCCGGGCGGAGCTGCGCTACGACGACGGCCGCGGCGACTGGTTCATCGCGCAGCTCGTGATGCCGCAAGTGCGCGTACGGCTCTACGAGGGCGTCGTCGAGGGCGTCGGGCAGCCGTGGCAGCCGGTGACCGTGACCTTGACGACGCCGTCGCTGCCCACTACGTACAGCTGGCCAGGCCGCACCGACATGGACGGTGATTTCAGCACCACCTTGCATCCGGCGTCGCCCGAGACCTACCCGCCCTGCGAGATCTGGCCGCTGTGCTACGAGACGGTCTCGCTCGCACCCGGCGACCGCATCGCCGTCGAGTTTGCGGGCGGCGATCCGACGACGCTGACGCTGCCGCGCCTGACGACCCATACCGACCCGGACGCGGAGAGCGTCGGCGGCGAGGCGCCGGGTGGCGCGCGCGTCGAATTGTTCACCAACCTACCGTGGACGATCCCGACGTGGAACAGCCAACGAAACGAGCCGGCACCAGCACGTCCCGTGGCCACAGCCGTCGCTGCCGATGATGGCGCGTACACGGCGCTGCTGTCGCCGGCCATCGACATCGAGCCGCCGCTGCGTGGGTACGCTGTGATCACCGACCAAGGGCAACTGGTGGCCGCCCAGTGGACGCCGCTCGTCGTCGCGCTGACGCAGAACATTGCCTACGTCGAGGCCACAGGCGTCACCAACCGGCCGATCAGCGCGACGCTGCGTGACGCACTTGGCACGACCGTGGCACGCCTCGATACGATGCGCGACACCGGCGCGCTGCGCGACGAAGTCGGCGAGCAGCCGGACATCGTTGCCGGCGACGTCCTCGACATCCAGCGGGGCGACGATCGCCTCGTGCTGACGGTCCCGCCCCTCAACGGACGCGTACACGTCGACGACGACCTCTTGGTGGGCCAGGGCCCGCCGGGCGAGGTGATCCGGCTTATTGGCCGCTCGGGCCCCGTGACGGCGACCGTCGACAGCGCGGGTCTGTTCCGGCACGACTTCCGCGCCGACGGCATCGACCTTCGCTACAACGATCCGCTCCGCGCGGTGCTGGCCCTCGGGCCTGGCCGGCGTCACACGCTCAACCGAGACCTGACGTTGCCCGGGCTCACGCTGGCCCTCCACACGTCGCGGCTGCGCGGGGCGATCGAACCGTTGCTCGACCTCAACGTGAGCGCCGACCGTGGCCCGACGGCGCTCGCGCGCCAAACCACCCGCTCCGACGGACGCGCCGCCTTCAGCACCGCGCTCGCCGGCGCCGATGGTCGTCGGCTCGAGCTGATTCCAGGCGACCGTCTGTCGGTCACAGCGCCGTCCTCGGCACTCCAATCCGCCCTGGCGATGGCGGTGCCGACGCTGTCCATCGCCCTGGACGCCGCCGGCGACGTCGCCACGGGCACCATGCCGCGGGACGCATCGCTCACGGTTACGCTGGGCCACTGGTTCATCAACGATTACGGCGCGTCGACGAACGGCTGGGGCTACCCGACGCCCGGCGCCGACGGACGTTGGTCGACGGCGTTCGAGTCGGGTAGCCAAGGTCCGCTCGACATCCGCGCCGGCTCGACGGTCGACGCCGAGTTGCGCCTTCCGAGCGGCCACGTCGTCGAGAACCGCGCCGCCCTGCCGCTTCTCAGCGCACAGGTCGATGGCAGTCGTGTCTGCGGTCAGGCCGCACCGCTGGCTGAGGTTGCTGTGACGGCGATCGATACCGCTGGCGCCACCTTGCTCTCGGGCAACGGTACCGCCGACGCGCTTGGATTGTTCGACCTCGCCCTGACCGACCCGGAAGGCCGCGACCGGACGATGGCCCCCGGCACGCTCGTCCGCGGCCGGCTCGGCGACGCCGACGTTTCGCTCGTGATGCCGACACTCGGCGTCGAGGTCGACTGGGACAGCGGCATCGTCACCGCCTTGACCATGCCGCGTGGCGAGGCGACGGTCGAGGTCGCCGCCCACGGCTGCCTCGGCCGTCCGTCGGGCGATGGCGGCGACTACGACGAGCGTTTCTTGGTGGCCGACGGCCATGGCCGGGCCGAGGTCGATGACTTTAGCGCCGAGCAGGTGGCCGCGGGCGTCGTCGCTGCGGCCTACACGGCCGATGGGATGCGGGTGTACCGCGAGGCGCACCTGCTGATCGCCGACATCTACGTCGACACGCCCCGCCTGGTCGTCACCACCACCGCCCGTACGCCCCTGACCGCGGCGCTCGTGGGTGCCGACGGTCGGCCGCGCGCATCGGCCGCGGCGGTGGCGGACGACACCGGACGCGGCGACCTCTCGTTCGCGGACACGCAGGGGCGCGCCCTCCCGATCGCCGCGGGGCAGACGGTCACGTTGGATGCGGACGGTGACGCGACGCGCATCGCCGTCGAACCGCTCAGTTTCGATGTCAGCGCGGGCCGTGGCCTCGTCGGCCTGGCAACGCCCGGCCGCGATGTCAGCCTCCGATTGACCCTCGTCGACGGGCGGCCGATCGCCTTTGTCCGCCAAACCGACGACCGAGGCCGGTTCGTCTTCACGCCCGCGATGGTCCCACCGCGCGCCGGCTGGCGCTGGTCGGATGTCCGGGGCGTCGTGGCCGCGGTGGCGCTGCCCGGCGGCCATCGGGAGCTCAGCGTGGCGGTGCTGGGGGCGGTCGAGCCGGGCGGGCCGGTGTACCTGCCGTACGGCGCGACGGGAGGTCGACGGTAG
>JBDTSC010000361.1:0-4101 GCA_039931375.1 Ardenticatenales bacterium | reverse complement strand
CGCCGCGCGCCCGCCGCGTAACCGTCGCTGGGTGCGCGAAACCGTCGCGTGGGCGCCGCGAAACCGTCGCTGGTGGGCGTGCAGGCATGGACCGTTGGCGCCTCAGGGCACTCCGATCGACACGTCCCCACCCCCTGGGTGCGCCGAGCATCGCGGTTGCCGGCAGGAGAGACGCGGCGTATGCTGCGGAGGATGCAGATCGGGACTCGCAACCGCTGGCACGCTTCTCGACCTCCCGCCGCGACATCAGGGATCGATACCATGACCAACGCGCACCGGATGACGGCTTCGTTCACGCTCTTGACGGCGCTCGGGCTCGGGGCCTGGATCGTGTCGTCCACCACCGGGCCGATCGAGGCGCGGGCGTGGATCACGGCGCTCCTCCATCCACTGTCCTCGATGCAAGCGCGACCCCAGGCGGAGCCTGCGCCGGGGGTCCGAGCCCAGTTCGGCGGCGCCGTGACCAAGGTTGCGGTCGGCGACGGCCACATCTACGCCGGCGTCGGGCCGCGGTTGATCATGTTCGACGGGGCCGCCACGGGCAACCCGGTCGAGCAGGCGGCGTCCGATCCGCTGCCGGGGCGGGTCAAGTCCCTGGCGGCGCTGGACGGGGCGATCGCCGTGGGCTATGGCATCCAGGACGAGACCGGCCCGAACGGCCTCGCCCTCTTCAGTCCGGGCACGAGCGCCAAGCTGCCGGTTCAAGGCATGCTGCCTTTGACGGGCGTGCCGGTGGCCATGCTGGTCGACGGCGACACCCTCATCGTCGCCACCTGCCGGCAGACGACGGACGATCAGCCGCCCGCGACACCGAGCCCCGTGGACGCGGCCGGTGTTGTTCAACTCGGCCCGGGCAACGTCACCTACCGCGGCGGCGAGATCCTCGCGATCGACGTCTCCGAGCGCACGGCGCCGCGCATCGTGGGTACGCTGACCCTGGACGAGGTGCCGTCGGCGCTTGGCCGCGACGGTGGCACGGTGTTCGTCATGACGACCGCGTACCACTCCCAGTTCGACGGGAGCGCCGTGCTCCAGGCCGTCGATGTCTCGGATCCCGAGCACCTTCGGCGGATCGGCGCGTTCGAGGTCAGCGAGACGGGCGCGAGCGACTCCGGATTGGCCGTCCATGGCTCCTTCGCCTTCGCCGCGATCGGCGAAATCGATCCCGGCGTGGCCGTCATCGACATCCACGACCCGAACCGCATGCAAAAGGTGGCGAACATCAACGCGATCGCCACCTCGGTCGTGATGGTCGGAGACATGTTGTACATCCTGGACGCAGGGGCGGTGGAGATCGTCGATGTGACCGATGCGTCGCAACCTCAGGTCGTGGGAGCGGTGGACACCACCGTCCGGGACCTGGTCGTCGACGGTGATCGGTTCGTGGCGGCCGACAGTATCTGGCCCGACGACGAGGACGAGACCTTCGGCAACTACGCCAGCGTCGGCGTCTACTCCATCGCCGATGGCCCACGGGGTGATGGCCCACGGAATCCGACGCGCACCGGAGGATGGCGCAGCCTCGTCGACGTGACGAGCGCGGTGGCCAGCACCGACCGCGTCTACGCCACCGTCGCTGACAGCCTCGTGGCGGCCATCGACACCCGCGACCCGGGCGGGCCGCGGCGCGTCGGCGCGGCCCGCTGGAACACCGGCTGGTCGCTCATCGTGACCGACATGGCGCTGGCGGACGGAACGGTCGCGAAGGTCGAAATCGGCTCGGGCGGGTCGTCACTGTACCTGTCGAAACTCGGCGCGGATGGCGTCCCGCAGCCAGCGACGGCGCTCGACTTGGACGCGCGCGCCGTCGGCATCGCCGCCGATGGTCCGCTGATCGCGGTGCTCGTGGAGCCCACGTTCAACTTCCGTGGTCCTCCGTCAGCGCCGGTGGACAAGGCCCTCCGGCTGTACCGCCCGGCCGACGACGGCACCGCGACGTTGGCCGGCGAGGCGGCCGTTCCCGGCCTTCCGGTGGCCGTGGCGATGCGCGGCTCCGTCGTCTACGTCGCCACAACCAGCGGCCTGCAGGTGGTCGAGGTGGCGGACGCGTCGCAGCCGACGCTTGTGCGGTCGGTGACGGATGTCGCCGCGAAGGCTTCTCCCTTCGACGGACAACGAATCTCGCTCGGCGGCGACCACTTGGCCGTGGCGATCGAGGGCGGTCTCCGCCTCTTCGACGTCGCCGACGCCATCATGCCGCGCGCCATCGGGGACATCGCGATCAACGACCTTCAGGCGGTCGCCGTCACGCCCCGCCTGGTGTTCGCCGCGTCCCCTCGGGCCGGCGACACCAGCCACGTGGCGGCCTACTCCGTGGATGACCTGGGCGGCCGCCCGGTGTTCGAGGCACAGCTCCCGAGCCCGGTGCGAGCGCTGACGACGCAGGGCGATGCCCTTGTGGCGGTCACCGAGGAGACGGGCATCTATTGGCTGAGCGCCGACACGCCGCCCGACGCGATGTCCGACATCCCGCCCGCGGCTGTGCACCGGAGCAGTATCTGCCTGCCGTACCTGGAGCAGACCCGCTGAGGTCAGCGGCGGCGGCGACATCGAACCGGCGCGCCGCTGGCCTTCAGTCCCGGTACGGGAACGGGTTCCGCCGCCCCAGCCAACCGGCTCGACCAAGATAGCCATCGAGACCCAGCTTAACATCAAGACCCAGCTTAACAGACACGGCCCCGGAGCAGCGATGCCATCCCGGGGCCGTGTCGATCTATTCAGTTTGTACGGATGCCGACGCTAGGCCGGCTCCGGCCCGATCACCCGAAGGCGATCGGCGTTGGCTGGACTACCAGCCGCCGCGGCTCCCGCCGCCGCCACCGCCGCCGCCACCCGAACGGTAGCCGCCGCCGCCGCCCGAACCACCGCGAGCACCGCCGCCGCCGCCGCCACCCTGGCGGTCGCCCGCCTCGTTGACGGTGATCGTGCGGCCGCCCAGGGCGGAGTTGTTCAGCGCGCGCATCGCGGTGTCGGCCGCGTTGTCGTCACCGAACTCGACGAAGCCGAAACCACGGCTGCGACCGGTCTCGCGGTCCGTGATCACGACGGCGTCAGCGACCTCGCCGTGGGCCTCGAACGTCGTGCGGAGCTCGTCCGACGTAACGGACCAGGGCAGGCCACCAACAAAAAGCTTCTTGGACATGGGTTTTCGAACCTCCAGGTTCAGAATGAGCGGCTCGGCACGTTGGCCGTCCGCCCGTGTGAGAAAGGGGATGCGAAGCCTGACGGAGAGTCCCTTCACCACACAGGAGGCCCGAGAAAGGGTCACACAGGAGAGGCGAACCTCCTTCACCGCGGGCGCGTGAGCGCTCGAACGGCGATCCTGATGGACCGATACCAAAGGACGACTGAAGCAGTAGCTGGGCGAACTCAATCGATGCATTCGTTCGACACGTTGTCGAATCGCATCCTCAACTGAAGGACAGGATACCATAACGTAAGACAAAAACCTAGTGATCGGCGCACGTCCGCGTTAATTCAGCGCTAGAGCGGGCGGCGTGCAGAGCGAACGCATTCTGGATCTGAGCGGTTCGGCCATGCGGTGAGCGTCGCAGGGCGACGCCTGACGCTGAACTGTCAGGCTCGTTCATGACGAAGCCCCTCCGGGGCTGGCGCTTCGGGTTGTCCGAGCAGAGGCGCGAACCTGTGCCGAGCCCGCGCTTGTGCGGGCTTTGTCATGAACGAGCCGGGGGCCTCGGCCCCTGGGCGTCGCCAGCATACGCTCGCTACTCCGCCGGCGTGCCGTGCCCGCCCGCCTGTGGTATCTTGGGCGTCCGATCATCGACAAAGGGGCGCCCCGTGAAGCTGCTCGTCCGCATCGTCGCGACCGCCGTGGCCATCTGGGTGGCCGCCACGTTCTTCCCCGGCGCGCCGGGCATCGTCGTCGCCACCGCCGGCGCGTCGCCGTGGGTGGTGTACGCCGTGCTGGCCGTGATCCTCGGGTTGGTCAACGCCTTCATCAAGCCGATCGTCCAGATCTTCACCTTCCCGATCACGTTCCTGACCCTGGGGCTATTCCTGCTCGTGATCAACGCGCTCATGCTCATGCTCGCCAGCAAGATCGCCCAGTGGGCCGGCTACGGCTTCACGGTGAACGGCTTC
>JBDTSC010000360.1:0-4106 GCA_039931375.1 Ardenticatenales bacterium | reverse complement strand
GGGCTGCGGCGCCAGCGGCTGGAGCGGCGCGTAGCGCACGAAGACGTCCGCTACGGCGCCGACCGTCGATGCGTTCGTCGCGACGTTCGGGTTCGTGTTGCCGTTGCACCCGAGGCACGGATCCCACGTGATCGGCCGCATCGGGTCCACGCCCGGGATCGCGGGCGGCGGACCCGGCGGGACGACGTTCGACCCGCTCTGCAGGACGGTCGCCGTGTTGTTCAGCACGGTCGTGGCCGGCACGGACTCGTCCACCGCCACGTAGAGGTCGATCGTCCGGCGCTCGCCGGCGGCCATGTCGCCCAGCTGGCAGAACAGGAGCTGCTGGTTAATGTCATCCGGCCGGCAATCCGCCCCCGTCGCGCGGACAAACGTCACCGGCCCCGGCACGGGCGCCGCCGGCAGGTTCTCCTGGATCGTCACGTTCTGCCCGTTCGATGGGCCGTTGTTCTGCACCTGGAGCTGGTAGCGCAGCTGTTTGCCGGCCGTCACCTGGTTCGCTGTGTCCGTGTCGACGAAGCGCCGCAGCGTCGTGTCGTAGGACGAGACAACCTCGCCGACGGCGCTCTTGGCGATCGCCATATCCGCCGCCGCCAGCACCGTGTTCTGGACGAAGCGGAGGTTGTTGGCGTTGTTCGGGTCGAAGACGTCGGACGCTACGGACGCGTCGTTTTCGACGACGGCGCCGGGGGTCAGGCCGGCGTCCGTGATCCCCTCGAACGTGATCGTCGCCGTATCGCCGACGTTGAGCGCGCCAAGCGGGCATGTGAGCTTGTCGATGGGATCACCGGGTGTGCCGGTGTTGCATGTGCCGGCCGGCAGCGGCGTAGGAGGCGGTGCGCCGGCGGGGTCCTTCACCACGGTCAGCGAGCCCTGGTACAAGCGGACACCGCCCGGCAAACGATCGCGCACCACCACGTTGTCGGCACGGCTTGGCCCCGTGTTGCCGACGGTCAGCACGTAGCGGATCCGCCGCCCGGCGGTGACGCGGGTGGCAGTGGCGTAGTTCGGCGCGGCCGGGAACGCCTGGCCGAACACGGCGTTGTTGAAGATCAGGCCGGGCTGGTTGCTCACCTGCTCCTCGCCGTCGCCGGTCTTGGTCAGCGTCACGTCCGCCGTGTCGATGATCGAGATCGCGTCGATCGCAACGTTGTTCGCGCCGTTCGGGTCCGGCGTCCCGCCCGTCCACGTCACCGCGCGGGCCGGCCAGCTGCCCGGACCGGTGCTGACCTGGACGACGTTGTCGATGTCCTGCGTCTGGTTCGCGCGGGCGACCACCTGGATGCGCCAACGGCCGCTGTTGGGGATGCCGTCCCCGTCCGGGTCGGAACCGGCCGGTTCGAGCGGCTCCTGCAGCGTGCAGCGCGTGACCTGACCGGACTGCGGCGGCGTCGCCGGCCCGACGGAGCACACGTCGTCCCGCAGCGGGTCGGTCGTTGTGCTCAGGATCGTGAACGCGCCGCTGGCGATCATATCGTCCGTGAAGTACACGCCGCGCGCGGAGGACGGGCCGAGGTTGTCGACGTAGATCGTGTACGTGAAGAGCTGGCCGGCGTTCACCGCGGTGTCGGGCTTGGAGAGCTTGATCACCTTCAGATCCGCGCTGTCCTCGACGAACGTCTTCAAAATGGCCGTGTTGTCGCGCACCTCGATGTCCAGGTCGACCGGCTCGACCGTCGCGGTGTTCGTAAGGGTGATCGTGCCGTCCGATTCGGCCACGACGGCGTCGACGGGCACGCGCGTCTTGATCTCGAACATCCGCATCCCGCCGGCCTCGATGCTGCCGATCCCACAGATGAGTTCGGGCAGGTTCGTCGCGTCGCAGCCAAACGGGTTCGTGTTGTCGATGTAGACCACGCCGTCCGGCAGCGTGTCGCGCACGTACACGCCGCCCGCCGCCGACTCGGACTTGTTCGTCACCTTGATCTTGTAGACCAGCTCCTGCCCGGCGAAGACGATCGGGTGCGGCGTGGCCGTCTTCTCGATCGCCAGGTCGACGGGGCCGAGGATGATCGGCAGCGACGGGATCCCGTTGACGACAACCTCGAGCGCGTTTGGACCTGGTTCGAGATCGAGCGGCGCGTCGAACCGCGTCGTCACCTCCTCGAGGCTGCCCACGGCCTGGACGCCCATGCGGCTGTGGTCGTGCGTTCGCGCGTACTTCACGTGGCCGGTGATGAGGTTCGTAAGGCGCACGAGCGGGTAGTTTGTCGAAGCCTGCGCGTCGTCGCCGTAGGACGCGCCCTCGGAGAAGCCGTTGAACAGGAGTCCCTTGATCGTGTAGGTGTTGCCTGCCGTTACGGGGCCGGGGCCGACGGTGATCACCGGCCGCCACGCCTCCTTGAACGGCTCGCCGTTCGAGTAGATCATCACGTCGGACGTGTTGTTCTGGTCGTACGCGGTGAGGAGGACCTCGCCGGTCGGTAGGAGGATCATCCGCCCCTCGTACGCGTTGAACGATCCGGCGTTCGGCGTGTCGGCGACCTGCGTGAGCACGTTCGTGTCGAAGTCGAGCTGGTAGAAGTGGCTCGGAGTGTTGAACACGCCGCACGTGGGTGGCGGCGGCGGCACCATGTTGCCGCAGGCCACGTTCGTGACCGGGCTCGCCTGGACGACGATGTCGCCGTTGGGCATGAGGGACGCCGGGCCGTCGGCGACGGCGTAGTGGAACGTCTGCGCGGGCACGAGCGGAAAGTCCATCGTGACCGGGTGCGACCATGTTCCGGTGTTCACGTCGTACAGCGCGTTCTGGCCGATGCTCGTGCCGGAGAAGTAGGCCAGCTGGCCGTCCGCCCGAAGTACGGCCGGTCCGATCTCCCGCGAGTCCGGGTTCGTGTTGAAGTCCGCCAGGAGCACAGGTGTAGGTCCGTCGCTCCCCCAGTCGTTGAGGACCGGATCATAGATCTCGAACTGGCTCGCGCGGTTGGCGTTGACGGTGAACACCCGCCCGTCGGGCAAGATGTTCCACGTCTCCTCGCTGTTGCCGGCGCCCTTTCCCGTCGGATTGAGCGCCGTGAACGCCAGCGTTGCCGGGTTGAACGCCTCGAGGTTGCGCGTTACGCCAGTGCCGCCCCGCGGCGGGCCGACGATCATCCGGCCGTCGGCCAGCACGACGGACGCCGCGTCGCCGAAGTTGTTGCCGCCGGCCAACGACTCGCTCAATTGCGAGGACCACATGTTCACCGACGGGTCGTACATGAAGCCGATGTTCGTCCAGATGTTCGTCGACGAGCTGCCGTTGTACTCGCCGCCGATCACGACCAGCCGGCCGTCCGCTAGAAGCGCGTTGTCGAAGTACTTCGGGGCATACGTGCAGTTCACGCAGCCGAAGCTGGCGTCGTTGCCGGGCGGCATATCGGCGGAAAACGACCACGATCCGTTCACGTAGCTGCCGAAGTCGTCCGGCTTCAGCACGCGCCAGCGGTTTGTCTCGGAGACATGGCACATGACGCGGCCGTCTGTGAGCAGGTTGCAGTTGTCCAGAAACGCGTTCGGCGGGTTCGCCAGCGCCGTCCAGCCCGGCACGGCGGCAACATGGGTTGCGCGCAGAGCGGACAATGCGGACGGCATCGACGCTGCCGCATGATCGTACGCAGCGGCGGCCGGTCCGGCGCTCGACGAACCGCCTCGCTCCGCCCGCACGGGCGCCGCATTCGGTTCTCTCACGAGGAATACGGCCGCGACGACGCAGCATGAGCCCAGCACCCGCCGGATGCGACGGTGCGGGTTGTGAGACCGGCACCCGGGAAGAGCGCGGCGAAAACCTTCCATCTGCTGCCTCCTGTCGCCCGTGGTGTGGAGGTCGCCACGGGTCCGAGCGGGTAGCCGTTGACTACGGCCCAAGGACAACGGTGCGTCGGCGGGCCCGCGCGCAGGCGGGTGCCTGGCCGGACGGCAGGCGCGGCGGCACGGGCATGGCCGTGACCGTCGCCTCTCGGGCTGCATCCAACCGCGCAGGGTTCAGCGAACCACCCGGCGCCCGCGGTGTCACGATGAGTAAACGATTAGAACGGGCGGCTGGATACGGTGAGGTCCACCGATTCGCGAGGCCGCAGTGCGCCATGCACCGAGCGGGCATCGAGCGGGCATCGAGCGGGCATCGAGCG
>JBDTSC010000359.1:0-4114 GCA_039931375.1 Ardenticatenales bacterium | reverse complement strand
GCCACATGAGGATCCGTGCGCAGGAGGGACGCGAACGCCGCTCGATCGACCTCGATGACGGTCGTCTCCGCTTCGGCGACGATCGTCGCGCTGCGCGGTTCGCCGGTGAGCACGCTCAGCTCGCCGAAGTATTCGCCCGGCCCGCGCTCCGCGACCGTCACCGGCGCCCCGGCGAAGGCCGCCTCCTCCGCAGCGCTCGAGCCGTCATCGTCCCCTCCTGGCCGCAACCCGACCTCGACCCGCACGCGGCCCTCCTCGATCACGAACAGGGAATCGCCCGCATCCCCTTGCTCCACCAATCGCTCGCCGCGCGTAAACGTCACGCGCCGACTCGCGGCGGCCAAACGGGCGATGTTCTCCGACGACAGCTCGGCGAACAAGGCGAGGGGGCGGAGCGTGGTCGTGACGCTGTCTCGCTCCGCCGCGCCGCGCTGCGCCGCCGCATCCTCCGGGACGGTGGTCAAGCGGACGTCGCGGATCGGGAACGGGATGCCCATGCCGTTGCGGCGCAGGTGGTACCAGATCCGCGTCATCGCCCCGTCACGGATCCGGGGCAGCGCCCAATGGTCGTCGTACCAGGTCCGGATCCGGTACACCACCGCGAAGTCGGCGTACTCGTGGACGTAGATGTTCGTCTCCGGCGTCGCAAGCACCCCCGGCGTCGCCGTGACCGCCGCGTGCAGCACCGCCTTCACCGCACCAGGCGGATGCGGGTACGCCACGCCGACGAACAGGTCCGTCGCCTCGATCCGGTCCGGGCGATACAAATTGACGACATCGCTCTTGGCGACCCCGCTGTTCGTCAGATAGACGATATGGTGCTCGCGCGTTCGGACCGCCGTGGTGCGCCAGTTGCGCCCCGTGACCTCGCCCTCGAAGTCGTTGATCCGCACCCAGTCGCCGATGTGGAACGGCGCCTCGAACTCGAGCGCGAGGCCGCCGATCACGTTGCCCAGCACGTCCTGCAGCGCCAGGGCGAGGACGGCGGAGACGACGGTCGACGTCACGAGGATGCCGCTCGCCTGGTCGGGGAACTGGTTATAGAGGGCCAACAGCACCGCGCCAAGCAGCGCCAGGCCGCCGAGCACGTGCATGATCAGTCGCGACACGCGAAGCCCGCGCACCACCCCTCGCCCCACCACGAGGTCCCAGATCACGAGGTCCGCGACCTGCAGCGCGGCGTTGCAGGCCGCGAACACGAGCACGGCCTTGCTGAGCGACCGCTCGGGGCTGTCGAGCCGAACGTTGCCGCGCCACAGCCACACGAGGATCAGCCAGCCGCCGGCGAAGCCGACGCTGAGCAGCGCCTTGTGCGCCAGCGGACGGCTGCTCAAGGGGCCGAGCAGCGCGGCGATCAGCAGCCCGATCACCACCGCCGCCGCGATGGCATGCCAGTCGAGTGAGGGCATCGTCGTTCCTCGGTCCGGTCCCCAGCGGAGCCGCCGCGCTTTGGCCACTGCGGCGAACGGGGCGGCGGCGGCGCGGGAGTATACTCCGGCCTTCCGAGCATCGCCTACCCTCGCCCCCGTCGTCGCGCCGGCCCTGCGTCGGCCGCGGTCTCGCGCCGCCCTGGTGGTCCCCGATTGAACTGCGTCGCCTGCGGGTTCGCCAACCCGACGAACGCCCGATTCTGCGCCGGCTGCGGCCAGCCGCTCGTGCTTCGCTGCCCGCAGTGCGACACCGAGCTGGCCGGCGGGGCGCGCTTCTGCTTCCAGTGCGGCGCGCCGGTGAACGCCTCGCCGTCGCCGCCCGCGGCGCCGGAGCCCGCGCCAGCGCCGCCACCCGCTGGCGTCGAGCCCGGCGCCGAGCGGCGGATGGTCACGATCCTGTTCGCGGACATCGTCGGCTCGACCGTCCTCGGCGAGCGGTTCGACCCGGAGGACCTGGCCGACTGGATGGGCCAAGCGCTCGGCGAGATGACGCGGGCGGTCGAGGCCGCGGGCGGCACGGTCGGGCGGCTCATGGGCGATGGGATGCTCGCCTTCTTCGGGGCGCCGATCAGCCATGAGGACGACCCGCTGCGGGCGGTGCGCGCGGCGCTGGCGATCCGCGGAGGCGTCGCCGCGCTGTCGGAGCGCCTCGCGGCGGGCGGCGGCCCGGCGCTCCAGGTGCGCGTGGGCCTGAACAGCGGGCTGGTAGTCGTCGGCCAAGTCGGCGGCGACGTCTTCTCGGAGTACACGACGATGGGCGACGCCGCCAACACGGCCGCCCGGATGCAGGGCGCCGCCGGACCCGACGAGGTCTTCGTGAGCGCTGCGACGGCGGAGCTCCTGCGCCACGCCGTCGACCTCGAGTTCGTCGGGGACCTCAGCCTGAAGGGCAAGGCGCAGCCCGTGGCGGCCTATCGCGTGACGGGCGACGCGCCGGCGCTCGGCGCGTCCACGCGCGGCCTGACCGGGCGTACGACGGACCTCATCGGCCGCGACGCGGAGCTTCAGCGGATCGTCGCGCTGTACGAGGACGCCGTCGGCGCGTCCCGGCTGGTCTGGGTCACCCTCGTCGGCGACGCGGGCATCGGCAAATCACGTCTGACGCAGGCGTTTCTCGACGGGCTGGGGGATGTGGACGCGCCACCGACGGTGCTGCGCGCTCGCGCCATCGAGCAGTCGGCGGACGCGTACAGCCTCGTGCGCGACCTGCTGCTCCACCACTACGTGGCCGCGCTCGCCGAGACCACGGGCCTTGCTGATCGGCGCGGGCTCTTAGCCGCCGCGATCGCCGCCGATCTGGCGACGGTGCCGCGGATCGACGCGCAGCGTGCGGCGCGCGATCTGGCCGCGCTGGTCCTCAGCGACGCGGACGGCCGCGATCCGCGCGGGCTGGCGGAGCGTGCGCGCGGCGCGTTCAGCGCATGGCTTGGCGTGCTGTCGAACCGCGGGCCGTTGTTGGTCGTGCTCGAGGACCTGCACTGGGCGGACGATGCGTCGTTGGACACGATCGAACGGATCGCGGACGACCTGGCCAACCGCCCGATCGTCCTCCTTGGCAATGCCCGCGAGGCGCTCTTCGTCCGCCGACCGCATTGGGGCGAGGGCGAGGCGGCGCACCGGCGCGTGGACCTGGGCCGGCTCACCGCTGTCGCGCTCGAAGAGTTGATCGGCGCGCTGCTGGGCGACGGGGACGTGCCGCCGGCGGTGCGCGACTTCGTGATCGAGCGGGGCGAGGGGAACCCGTACTACGTGGAGGAGGTCGTCCACATGCTGCTCGTGCGCGGGATCGTGGCGCGCGGCGCGGACGGCGGCTGGACGGTCGACGAGGCGGCGCTGGACGGCGGCGAGGTGCCCACCACGCTGGCCGGGATGCTGCAGGCGCACCTGGACGCGCTCACGCAGGCGCAAAAGACGCTGCTGCAGCGCGCGGCCATCTTTGGCCGCGAGTTCTGGCTCGGCGGCGTGGCGGCCCTCGGCGTTGAGGATGCCACGGACATCGAGGCGCTGCGACGCAGCGGGCTTGTCTTCGCGCGCGGCCGGTCCAGCTTTGCCGGCGAGCGCGAGTTCGTCTTCAAGCATGCGCTGCTGCGCGACGCCGCCTATGCCTCGCTCCTCAAGCGCCAGCGCCCCTCCCTGCACGGCGCCGCCGCCGACTGGCTCCGCTCCGCCGCCGGCGACCGCTACCCCGAGCTGGCCGCCCAGATCGGCGACCACTGCCGCGACGCGGAGCGACCGTTGGCCGCGGCCGTGCACTACGCAGCCGCCGGCGACCGAGAGCGGCAGGCGTACGCGAACGCGAGCGCCGTAGGCTACTACGGCCGCGCCATCGAGGCGTGGGACCGCACAAGTGACGCGATCCCCGCCACCGAACGCACCGGCGCCGCCGGCGTGCCCGAAGGAATGGACGCATCGCGGGCCCGCTTCGAGGCGCGGCGTGGCCATGAACTCGCCCTCGATCCGCTCGCGGAGCGAGACGCGCAGCGCGCGGACCTGGATGCGATGGCCCTCTTGGCGTCCGGCATGGACGCGACGGCCGTGAGCTACGTCCACTTCCGCCGCTCCTGGCTCGCCCAGCGGGTGGGGGACGCCGCGGCCGCCGCGACCGAGGCGCGCGCCGCGCTCGAGGCGGCGGGTGAGGATCGTCACGCTCGGGCGGACGCGCTCGTGAACCTGGGCAACGCGCT
>JBDTSC010000358.1:0-4117 GCA_039931375.1 Ardenticatenales bacterium | reverse complement strand
CGCGCCGAGCTCGAGCGCCTCGCCGCCACCTTGGGCGTCGCGTCGGCGGTCGAGTTCGTCGGACGAGTCGCGCCGCAGGACGTCCCGGCGCTCATCAACACCGCATCGCTGGTCGTGGTGCCCTCGCGTTGGGATGAGCCCTTCGGCCTGGTGGCCCTCGAAGCGGCGCTCATGGAGCGACCGGTCGTCGCCACGCGGGTCGGCGGCCTGGTCGAGGCCGTCGAGCACGGCATCACCGGGCTGGTGGTCGACAAGGAGGATCCGGAAGCGCTGGCGGACGCGATCGTCGCCTTGCTGGAGGATTGCCCCACCGCCGATCGCATGGGGCGGGCGGGCCGCACCCGCGCGCGCGACCGTTTCGGCTGGAGCCGTTGCGTCGACGAGTACGATCGGCTGTACCAGCAGACTCAGCTGATGGAGATGTCGCATGACTGAGCCGCGTGGGCCGTTTGCTCCTAATCGGGACGAGGTCGCCGCGAAGGTGATCGACGGCGAGCTGATCATCATTCGCCTGTCCGATGGCACGTACTACTCGATGGACAACGTCGGTGCCCGAGTGTGGGAGCTGATCGACCGACAGCACGACCTCGCGGCCGTGATCGAGACGATCGCCGCCTGGTACGACGTCCCGATCGATCGCGTCGGTCGCGATACGACACCGGTGGTCGAGGAGCTGCTCGCGGAGCGGCTGATCGTTCCCTGCGCGCCCGCGCCGGCGGACCGTCCGGGCGCGGAAGCGCGCCCGAGCGACCTGCTCGCCTACGACACGCCCCGACTGAACATCTACCGCGACATGGGCAATCTGCTCGCGCTCGATCCGCCGACGCCCGGCATCGACGACCTGCCACTGAAGGGCGGCAAGGATCGGTGAGCGCCGCGCCGGCGATGGACGACGCGCCGCCGTGCGTCCGTTCGCTGCAGCACGCCTTCGCCGAGGCGCGCGCGCGCCATCCCGGACAGCTGCGGGAGGCCGCCTACACGTTCGCCGGGCGGCCGGTCGTGCTGCGCATCGTCGGCGCTCGCCTGGCGGAGCGCATCCAGCGGCCCTTTGCGCATCTGCGGCGACGCGATCGCGCCGCCGATCCGCTGCCGCTGCAGATCGACCTGTGGGACGAGGCCGAGACGGGCGTGCCGTTTCCCGCCGACGGCGCGTCCCCCGAGTTGGAGCAGCAGTGGCTCGCCTGCGACGGCCTGCTGCGCGCCTCGTCCGACGGCCGCTACGTCAGTTTCCAGTACCAGGACTCGATCACGCTGCTCGATCGGCGCGGCCAGCGCATGATCGGCTGCCGCCGCAACGGCTCGCACCTGTCGCGCGGCGAATGCAGCAAGCCCTTCGTGGTCATGCTGACCATCTGGTACTCGGATCGCGGCGTGCAGATCCTGCACGCGGGACTGATCGCCCGCCGCGGCGCCGGGGTGCTGATGCCGGGCGAGAGCGGCAGCGGGAAGTCCACGACGTCGCTGGCCGGCGTGGCGCAGGGGCTCGAGTTCCTCGCTGACGACTTCGTCGGACTGGAGCGCGTGCCAGGCGACACGTTCCGCGGCCACAGCCTCTTCAGCACCGCCTGCCTGACGCGCGCCGGCCTCGGCCGCTTCGCCGACGTGCAGCGGCACGCCGTCGAGGATCGCTTTCCCGAAGAGGAGAAGCCGATCCTCTTCCTGGCGGAGATTTACCCCGATCGCCTGATCGCGACCGTTCCGATCCATGCCATCGCGCTGCTGCGCATCGGCGCCGAGCGCACGGAGATCCAGCCGGCGAGCCGGCCGGAGGCGCTGCGGCAGTTCGCCGCCAGCACGCTGCACACCGTCGTGCCGCGGCCGGGCAGGGCCGCGCTGGAGATGATGGCGGAGCTCGTGGAGCGAGTGCCCGCCTACTGGCTCCTCCTCGGACCCGACACGCGCGATGTTCCCGAGGGTATTGAGCGCATCCTGGCGTGTGTCGAGGAGCGCGGCCGCGTCTGAGCGGCGCGCCCGAGCGCCATCATCGCCGAGGTCAACGCCATGCCACGCATCCTGGTGCTGTCCGAGTCGCTGCCGTTCCCGACGCTCAAGGGGGGGGACCTGCGCACGTGGCAGCACATCAACGGTCTGGCGGCGTTTGCCGAGGTCGGCGTCTTCGGCCTCTGCTCCAACGATCCGCGCCGCCGCTTGCGCCCCGAGGTCGCACTCGCCTTCTGGACGTCGTCGACGGATCCGGCGGTGACCTATCCGCCCCCCAGCGGCAGGAACCTGCCCGGCCGGGCGTGGCTCTTTGATCCGGAGGGTCACCCGTCGGACCTCTACTTCTCCGGCGCCGCGGCGCTCGAGATCTGGGACGTGCTGGAGCGCTTCCGTCCCGATGTCGTGCTGGTGGAGGGGCTCTGGCTGCACAGCTATCTCGATACCGTCCGGACGGCGAAATGCCGGACGATACTCGATTGCTTCAACATCGAGGCGGCGGTGTCGCGCGAGCTGGCGAGCACGCGCAGCGGCGACGACCTCGACGTGCGCGTGCTGCGCGATGTCCTCCCGGCGCGCACGGAGATGATCGAACGCCGGGCGATCGCAAAGGCCGATCAGCTTTGGGTCTGCAGCGCGGAGGACGAGCAGCGGCTACGCGATCTTTACGATTCGCCCGCGCCAGTGGTGATCATCCCGAATGCCCTCCGCCTCGATGCGTACGAGGCCCGCGGCATTCACCGCCGCGCCGCCTCGCCAGGCTCGTTACCGCTGACGGTGATCTTCCCGGGGATGTTCTCATATCTTCCGAACGGCATCGCCGCGGCATTCCTGATCGACGAGGTTTTCCCTCGCCTCACCGCGGCCTGCGACGATTGCCGCCTGATCCTGATGGGCGCGATGCCGTCGCCGGCGATGCGCGACGCCGCGGCGCGCGATGCGCGCATCGTCGTCACCGGTCTGGTGGACGACGTCCGCCCGCACCTCGCCGAGGCGACGGTGATGGCGGTGCCGCTCTTCCAGGGAGGCGGCACCCATCTCAAGGTGCTGGAGGCGTTCGCGGCAAGCGTTCCGGTGGTCAGCACGCGCAAGGGTGCGGAGGGCCTGACGGCGCGATCGGCGACGCATCTGTTACTGGCGGAAACCGCCGACGAGTTCGCCGCCGCGATCCTGAGGTTGTGGCGCGACCCTGTCCTGGCCGCGTACCTGGCCGGCGAGGCGCGGGCGTTGGTGAGCGAGCGATTTTCGTGGACAAGCGTCGCGGCTCCTCTTCGGCGGGCGATCGCGGCGCTCGTCGTCGATGCATGACGACCCCGCTCGTCAGCTGCGTGGTGCCGTGCTTCAACGGCGAGCGTTACCTCGCCGAGGCCATCGACAGCATCCGCGCGCAGACCCACCGGCAGTTGGAGATCATCGTCATCGACGACGGCTCGACCGACCGGTCCGCCGAGATCGTCCGCCGCTACGGCGCTGCCGTGCGCTATCACTACCAGGAGAATCGCGGCCCCGGCGCGGCCTGCAACCAGGGCGTGGCGCTGGCCACGGGCGCGTTCGTGGCGTTCCTCGAGCAGGACGACCTGTGGCTGCCGGAGAAGACCGCCCGTCAGCTCGCCGCGTTCGAGACGGAACCGACGTTGGACTACTGCGTCGGCCACATCCAGAACTTCTGGATCCCCGAGCTGGCGGAGGACGAGCGTCGCTTCCGTGACGCGCCGATCATGCAGTCGGTGCCGGGCTACGTGGTGCAGACCCTGATGGTGCGCCGCGAGCGATTCGCGCAGCTCGGTCGGTTCGACGAGACGCTGCACTTCAGTTTCGCCAGCGACTGGTTCCTGCGCGCCGGCGAATGCGGCGCCGTGGGAACGCCACTTGCCGACGTCCTCACCCGGCGCCGTCTGCACCACGACAACTTCAGCCGCCGCAATCGCGCCGCCAGCCACGACCAGTTCCTGCATGTCGTCAAAGCCGCGCTCGATCGCCGGCGTCAGCGGGACGGAACGCGCTGATGGCGGTGACGCTCGCCGACACGCTCGCCGTCCTGCTGCCGACCGCCGACGAGACCGCCTTCCTCGAGGCGTGTCTCCACTCCGGCGCGCGCGCCGGCGCTGGATGGGACCGCTGGCGGGGCGCGCGGGGTGCTGCCGAGGCGGCGCTGCTGGAAGACCTGGTCCCCAGACGA
>JBDTSC010000357.1:0-4123 GCA_039931375.1 Ardenticatenales bacterium | reverse complement strand
TATTGGCACCTCCACTTCAGCCGCTTCGGCATCCGGGCGATCCTGCTGCCCGCCTTCGTCGCCGTCCTCCTGGCCCGCTGGTGGGTCGCCACGACCTCCGCCGATCCGCGACGCCGCCGCCGCGCCGCGTTCGACGCCGGCATCGCCATGGGCCTTGCCGCGTACGCCCACCCGGTCGGCCGCGCGCTGATCGCGCTGCCGACCGCCCACGCGCTTTGGTGGACCGCCGTGCATCGCGGCGACCGCCGCCGCCGCATCGGACGCCCGCTCGCCATCGCCGCCGCTACCGCGCTCGTCGTGGCGCTGCCGCTGCTCGGCACGTGGCTGCTCCACCCGTGGCAGGCGACGGGGCACGCCGCCGAGGTGTCGATCCTGGGCCAGGGCTGGCGCGCGGTCGCGGCGAACACGGCCCGCGTCGCCGGTCTGTTCGTCGTGCGCGGGGACGCGGCGCCGTGGCGCAACGCGCCGGGCCGGCCGGCCTTCGACATCATCACCGGCGGCGCGTTCCTCGTCGGCGCCTCGATCGCGATGCGCGCGGCGTGGCGCGGCCGCGGCTGGGCGGTGCTCGCGCTGCTCGCGCTGGTCGGGCTGGCGATGCCGTCGGCGCTGACGGACGCCGCCCCGAACTTCTCGCGGGCGATCGGCGTGCTGCCGGCGGCGGCCTGGCTGGCCGCGGTCGGCGCTGTGGCGGTGGGCGATGGGATCGCCTCCCTCGGCGCCGCCCGATGGCGATCGCCCGAACGCGCCGCGCCGTGGCTGGCCGCGATCGTCTCAGCGCTGGTCCCGGCGCTCGTCGTGGCCTTCGCCGGAGCCGCCACCGCCCGCGCCTACCGCGCTTGGGCCGCCGACCCGGCGACGCGGATCGCGTTCGACGCGGACATCGCGGCGCTCGCGCCGTGGCTGGACAGCGTGCCGGATGCCGGCACGATCTACCTCACGCCCGAGACGGCGGAGCACGCCACCTACCGCGCCGTCGCCGCGCGCCCCGCATCGAGCGTCGACGCGCGGCGCGGGCTGGTCGTGCCCATGGCGCACGGCGCGGACGGCGGTTCAGCCCGTTATCTCGACATCGACCGCCTGCCGTGGACCGCGGCCCAGATGGCGGCGCTCGAGCTGTGGTCGACGATGCGCCTGGGGCGGCTCTCCGTCGACGCCACGATCGGCCCCGTCGCCGCGGCGCCGCCCGAAGTGGGCGTGGTGCGCGGCGCGGTCGTGCGGTTGGACGTCTCGCGGGCGCTGCACCGCCTCTCCCAACCGCCCCACTGGGACGAGCGGATCACGTTCGTGGACGCGGTGATCCCGGCGCGCGTCTTCGCCGGCAACGCCGTCACCGTCACCCTGGCGTGGATCGCCAGCGGCCCGACCGGCCACAGCCTGAGCACGGCCGTCCAGCTGAACACCGTCGACGGCCGCGGCATCGCCAACGCGGACGGCCTGCCGGCGGGGGGCAGCTATCCGACGGACCGCTGGCGGGACGGGGAGATGATCCTCAGCCAGCACACGCTGCGTCTGCCCGCCGACGCGCCGCCCGGCCCCGCCGTGCTCAAGATCGGTTGGTACATCTTGACCTATCCCGACGGTCCCTCCGGCCCGCCGCACGTGAACCCGATCACGGACGACAACGGCCAGCCGACGGTCGGCGTGGCGAACGCGATCGTCATGCCGACCGGCCAATCCATGCCGACCGGCCAACCCGTGCCGACCGGCCAACCCGTGCCGACGGACCAGCCCGCGCCGGGCAACGGCTGATGCGACGTCGAATCGCCCCGCTGGCCATCCTCCTGGGCACCGCCGCGCTGCGGCTGTGGCGCCTCGGGTTCGTGCCGCCCGGCTTCCAGTTCGACGAGGCGCACAACGCGATCGACGCCGCCCGGATCGTGAACGGCGCCCGGCCGTTGTTCCTCGCGGAGAACGGCGGCCGCGAGGCGCTGCTCTCCTACCTGCACGCCGCCGTCCTGTCCGCGCTCGGCCTCGACCATCCGGCGCTCGCGCTCCGGCTCGTGAGCGCGTGGATCGGCATCGTCACAGTCGCGGTCGTGATCGTCGCCGTCGGCCGCTGGACGGGCCGGCGCGCGCTCGGCCGATCGTCCGGGGCCGTCCTGGCGGTGCTGTATTGGCACGTGCACTTCAGCCGCTACGGGATCCGCACGATCGTCGCCCCGCTGTGGGCGATGCTCGTGGTGTGGGCATGGTGGACAGCGGTGCGCGCCCGCCCCCCCCTGGGAACGCCGAGCTCCAGCTCGGCCCTGACGCTGAACGTCCGCATGGGCCGAGCTGGAGCTCGGCGGTCCCAGGATTGGGCCGCGATCGCGTGCGGCGTCGCGCTCGCCGCCGCCGCGTGGTCGCACCCGACGGGGCGGCTCTTGCCCTTGATCCTCATCGCCCACGCGCTCTGGCGGGCGGCGGCGACGGGTGGGCGGTCCGCTCGACGCGACGCGCGGGCGTTGGCGGTGGCGGGCGCGACGGCGCTCGTGCTGTTCGCGCCGCTCGGGCTGCACTTCCTGCGCTACCCGGTGCTGTTCACGGCCCATCCGAGCGACGTCGGCCTCGCGGCCGTGGCCGCCAAGCACTTCGATGGGTCGATCTGGCGGGCGATCGCCGGCCAGCTGCAAGCCGTCGCCGGCATGTTCTTCGTGGCCGGCGACCCGTCGACGTTCCACAACCTGCCCGGTCGGCCGGTGTTCGATCCGCTCTTGGCGCTCGCGTTCGTCGTCGGCGCCGGCGTCGCGTTGGCGGCGCTGGTCGGGCGCGGCCGCCTGGTGCGTCGGTGGCGCGAGCACGCCGTGCTCGGGTCGCTCTGGCTGATCGTCGGGCTGCTGCCGACGATGCTGTCGGACCGGGCGCCGAACTTCTCGCGGGCGACGGCGGCGCTGCCAGTGGTGGCGGTGCTGGCGGGGGTGGGGGTGTGGTTGATCGGGGCAGGGGTTGCACGGGGGTTCGCGATGGCAGCCCAGGGACGGTCAGGGATGGGCCGAGCTGGAGCTCGGCGCGCCCGAGGGGCGGGCTCGGTTGGCGTGGCGGGGCTCTGGGTGCCGCTTGCGCTCGTCATCGGTGGTGCGGTGTTTACGGCCCGCGACTATTTCGGGGCGTTCGTGCGCGATCCGCAGGTGTACTACAGCTACGACGTCGAGAAGCTCGATGCGTTGGCCGCGCTCCGTGCTCGGGCAGTCGACGCGTCCGTCTACCTCGCGCCGCTCTGGGCCACGCACGCCACGATCGAGTACCTGAACGACTATGCCGTCGGCGCCGCCGAGCGGAGCGCGTCGGCGGACTTCATGGCCGATGTCGGCGACGCATCGTACGCGGGGCGGATCATCGATGCCTCGGGTGAGGCGGGCGGTGACGGCGAGGGCGGCGGAAGCGGTGACGGCGCCGCTGTCCCGCCGCACATCGGCCAACTCGACGCCCGCCAGACGCTGGTCTACCCGGACGACGGCCGCGACGTGATCGTGGCGATGCCGGCGCGGGAGGCCGCCAAGAGCGACTGGGCGGCCACGGTCCGCGGCTTCCTGGGCGACGCGCCGTCGACGGCCGAGGTCCTGGACGATGCCCAAGGGCAGCCGTTGCTGTCGCTCCTGCGCGTCCCGGCCGCCGCCTTCGGCGACCTCGCGCCCCCGA
This sequence comes from Ardenticatenales bacterium, assembly GCA_039931375.1. Lineage (GTDB taxonomy): Bacteria > Chloroflexota > Anaerolineae > Epilineales > Epilineaceae > Avedoeria. Next base: position 505 of record JBDTSC010000357.1, on the reverse strand, counting down.
CGGACGCGCCGCTCGAGCCGGCCGTGTGGACGCACGTCCGCTTCGGCGGCGGGGCGATCGACCTGCTCGGGTTCACGGCGGGCGCGGCGCGGCCGGGCGAGGTGATGCCGCTGACGGTGGTCTGGCGCTCCCTCGAACCGACGGCCGGCAACCTGACCGTCTTCGTGCACCTGACCGGCCCGGACGACGTATCGTGGGGCCAGTCCGATCGTGAGCCCGGCCAGGCCAGCTACCGCACCGGCGATTGGCGCGGCGGCGAGGTGATCATCGACCAGTACCGCCCGACGCTGAGCGCCGAGGCGACGGGCCAGGTGACGCTGTGCCTCGGCTGGTACGACGCGGCCACCGGCGTGCGGCTCTCGACGAACGACGGGCAGGACCAGTTCTGCCCGCGGCCGATCGAGGTCGTTGGGCGGTAGGGTGGGGCAGCGCGCCCGAGGCCGTGGCGACGTGGACGAGCGCATGTCCACGCGGTCGGCCGACGCTCTGGCGGCGTCTTTGGCTG
>JBDTSC010000356.1:0-4163 GCA_039931375.1 Ardenticatenales bacterium | reverse complement strand
GGCCATCATGTGGCATCGAGCATGCGCATTTCGACGCGTGACAGAGTACTAAGCAGATCGTGCGAGGATCGCACAGTTCAACGGCCTAAGGCCCTCACCCCCCGACCCCCTCCCCCAAGTTTGGGGGAGGGGGAGGATCACGGGTTGGCTGGCTGAGAAATCCTGTGCGGTGTTCAGCAAGCGTGCTTAGGTCACATCGATGCCACGGCGGCTTCGGATCGACCGCGCAGCGCGGCGCGAAGACCATCGCCCGCCCGTCCCTACCGCCCAGCCCACGGCAACCATAGCCGCGGCCGCAGCGCCTGCCCGCGCCACACCACGCGCTCCGTGCCGGCCCGCACCTCCACCACAGTCTCCGATCCGCTAGCGGACGTGCCGCCCGGCCCATTGGCCGCCGCGATCACGCCGACGAACGTCGTCGCGTCGCCCGGCCGTGGCGCGAGGCGGGTGGTGCGGCTGGCGAGCGTGACGGTGACGGCCGCGGTAGTGGCGAGGTCGGCGCGTAGCGGCACGGCGACGGTGACGGCTCGGCTGGCATCGAGGCGGACCGTCCAGCCGTCGGCGGCGGACGAGCAGCCGGCGGGGTCGAGGGCGGGCCGCGGCCCACCGGGCGCACCGTCGTCGAACGTCACGCCGAGCGGGTCGAAGAGGAGCTTCGGACGGGCGTCGAGGTAGAGCGGGGAGCTGAAGCGCGGTGGGAGGCTCTCCCTGCGCGCGACGGCGTCGATGCGGTGCCGGCCGGGGTCGAGCGAGAGACGCAGCGTCGCGATGCCGACGGCAAGGGCGTCGAGGGGGCTGGGGGACGTGAGGGCGTCGGCTCCCGCGGGGGCGTGGTTCGTCGCAGCGGCGCTGGTCCCCGCGGGGGCGCCTTCGGCGACCGGTCGGCCGTCCTGGCGCAGATCGATGGTGTCGGCGCCGGGCGCAACGACCGTCATCGCTCGCTCGCCGGGCCACGTCTCGCCGCAGCGGGCGAGGAGCCTCGGGCGGTCGGGCGCGCCGACGTCGTAGGCAAGGAGGCCGTTGTCGGCGGCGGCGACGAAGAGGCGACCGCCGGCGATAGCGATCGGGCCGGTGGCGCCGGGGGCCGGGACCTTCACGAGCGGTTCGATCCTGTCGCCCGTCAGGTCGACGACGTAGAGCCAGCCACCCGCCACGACGTACCCCCGCCCGCCCGCGACGGCGAGGCCGCGGCCGGTGCCGGGCACGGCTAGCCCGCCGATGGCGCGGGCTTCGGCGCCGGCAACGGCGTAGGCCGACACGTGCGCGTCATCGAGCACGACGAGGCGGTCGACGTCCATCGCAGCGGCGACGATCGCGCCCGACGGCCGGCGGACGGCCAAGGGCGATGGGAGCGACGAACCGACGTCGTCGAGCGGGACGCGCCAGACGCGACCGGTCTCGGACCACAGTGCGGCGCCGCCATCGTCCGCCGTCATGTGCCGCGGCGGGTCGTCGGCCTCGATCGGCCAGGCGTGCGCCCGGTCGGGCGGGCGGCCGGCGACGTTCCAGCGGGTCAGGCGCGACGGCTCGAGGGCCCACAGCCCGCCGTCGGCGGCCGCGGCGATGGCCGTCGCGCCCCGCACATCGATGACGGCGAGCGCTCGGCCCGGGCGGGCGGCGTCATAGCCGGTGATGCCGCCCGCCGTCGCCTGCCAGACGACGCCGCCGGCGACGGCCGTCGTCCGCAGGGACGTCGTCACGGGCACATCGACCCCGCCGCCCTCAGGCAGCACGAACCGCTCCCGCGCCGGCTGCGCGGGGTCCGCCACGCGCCAGGCACCGTCGGGCGCGCGCCACACGAGGTCCTCGCCGCCGCCCGCAGCCGCTTGCACCACCGCGCCGCCGGTCGGCACGTCGATGGGGCGCGGGCCGTCGGGCGAGGAGAGGTCGACGACGGCGTCTCGGCCGTTGGCGAGGCGGGCGATGACGGCGGTGTCGGTGGCGCGCAGCGCGACGGGCGGTGACGGCCAAACGGCCTGCGACACGATGCGCGGGCGCAGCGGGTCGGACAGGTCGGCGACGGCGAGCACGTCGCCGCGTTGGAGGAGGACGCCGTCGGGCGCGGCGACGACATCGTCCCAGGGCTCGGGCCACCAGCCGAGGGCCACCGGGTTGGCCGCGTCACGCACGTCGACGACCAGGATGCCGTCGGGAGCCTTCTTGTCGCGCTCACGGACCAGGACGAAGGCGTGGTCGCCCTGGAGCGAGACGCGGTTCGGGGTGCCGTCCAGCGCAAGGCCGTCCGTGTACAACGGGTTGTCGGGGTCGAACGCCCTCAGCGCCCGCACGCTTCCGCCCATGCCCACATACGTTTTGCTGGCGGTGACGATCCGTCCAGCGCGCCAAGCAACGTTCCGATCGGTCGTCCCGTACCCAAGGCTGATGGTCCGGACGCGGCGCGGCCACGCGGGGCGGGTGATGTCCCAGACGTCGGCGAACATTCCGGGCAGACCGCGCATGCCGACGCCCCGCCATCCCATGCGCCACAGCACACCGGGCGTCGGCACCGCGAGCTGAAGGTAGACCACGGGGTAACCGAGGTCACGCTCCACCGGATCGTGGATGACGCTCAGGCGTGTCGGCCGCGTCCGGTCGGTCAGATCGACCGCGGTCAGAACGCCATCGCCGTCCATGAGCCAAGCCGTCGCGCCGTCGATGGCGGCGCCGATAGCCGGCGACGGCAGGTCGACGAAGCCGCCGTCGACCGCCACCGCGCCGCCGGTGATGCCGAGCGCCTGCGCCTGTCGGCCGCGCGCGACGACGGCGCGACCGCCGCGGATCGCGAGCACGCCCGGCGGCCCCGGGACGCCGTCGGCGCGCGTCGGCGCCTCGGGTCCGCGGGTGAGGAAGGATGGTGCGATCGGCCAAAGCAGGCCGGGCGGCGGCGATGGGGCGAACGGCTCGGCGGCGCCGGCCGCGCACGGGCCGCCCACCGGCCGCGGGGCGCCGCGTTCGTCGATGGCGGGGCAGCCGCTGGCGCGGGCACCGACGGCGGGGCTGGTGGTGTGCGGCAGGCGGACGGGCGTCGGGCCGCCGGCGTCGACGAGGGGGCCGAGGTCGACGTCGGACACGATGCGGTCGCCGCGGGCGGGGTCGGCACAGGCGGGCTGCTCGACGACGCTCGCGCCGTGCGACGCCATGCTGCCGGACACGCAGCCCGCCGCCGGAGCGCTGATCGCACCCTCGGTGCCGTTGTCGCCGATCAACGTGGCCGTGATGACCAGCCGCTGGGCGTGCACGACCTCCAGCCGACCCGAGTTGACGCTCGCACGGTTGCCGGCCACCGTCACATGGTCCAGCGCGACGAGGCCACCGCTCAGGATGGACCCGCCCGCATACCAACTCTGAATGACGTTGTCGGCCACCGTCGACTGACGCAGGTCGATGGTTCCGCTCCCCTGCGTGATGCTTTTGCCGACGCGGTTGCGAACGATGGCCGATGACGCGACGCGCACCGGGGCGTACGCGTAGACGGCCTCGTCGGCAAAGTCGTTGTCTTGGAACGTGCTCGAGACAACGGTTGCCGGCCCCCAGGCGGCCAGACCCGAAGTCCTCGTGTTGCCGGCCACCACCGTGCGGGACATCGTCAAGGATCCCCCATCCTCGATGTCGAGCAGCGCGCCGTCACCCTGACTGTCGACGAGGGCGCTGTCGGCGATCGACAGGTGGCCTTCCGACATGATCCCCCCCAACCCGAGCCCGCCTCGGAAGGTCACGCCGGATACCGCCAAGCGGCCGCCCGGCGCAACGGCGATGTGGATCAACGACGTACTCCCAGGTGACCGCTGAAGGGCGATCACGGTTCGGCCGGCGCCCGCGCCGTCCAGTCGGATGTCGGCCCGGTACGGCACGTCGAGCGCGATGTAGGGGAACGTGGCCGGGGGCGGCATGACGCCGTAGGTCAGCGTGAACGCCCCCGCCGGCACGCCGATCGTCGTCGCCCGCCCCGACGCGCCCGCCTCGTCGAACGCGGCGCGCAGCGTGCATGGGGCGGCCGCGTCGCCCGGCGGCGGAGCGGCGGCGCAGAGGCCGTCGCCGGGGTGGGCGTCGGGGAGGTCGCGCGGGTCGTCGACGGCATAGTGGACGCGGGCGTCGGCAGCGGGGGACTGGGCGCGGGCGGGGCGCGGGGGGCGCGTGATCGACAGCGTGGTCGCGGCGGCGGC
>JBDTSC010000355.1:0-4170 GCA_039931375.1 Ardenticatenales bacterium | reverse complement strand
GTACTGGGCGAACCACGTCCGCCGCGACGGGCCGTGGCCGGCGGGGTACGGCGGGAAGGCGCTCGTCGACAGCGCGCCGCCGAGCATCGACGGCGTCGCGCCGACCGATCACGGTGGGCCGCCGACGGGCGACGGCGTGTAACGCGCAATTACACGCCGTGCAACTTGAAGTACACGCCGTGCAATCCACACGACACGCCGTGAACGTTGGCGCTACACGCTGTGCAATCCGTACGAAACGCCGCAGAGTCGGCGGCCGCCCCCTTGCCGGTTGTCGCGAAGGCCGTCGATCCCGTCAATTCCGCCCGATGAGCGCCGCCACCTCGCTCCAGTCGAGCCCGTCCCACGCATAGCGATCGAGGTCGACCCGCAGCTCGTCGTCCACCTCGACGCCCTCGGCCCGCAGCCGTGCAGCCTGCTCCGCGGCGTCGAACTCGCGGTTGACGATGCTGATCCGCCCTTGCGCGTTGATCACGCGCGGCCACGGCACGTCGGCCACGGCGTCGTCACCGATGCGGTCGTTGAGCGCGTTCAGCGCGTAGCCCACCGCCCGCGCGGCCCGCGGCTGGCCGAGCATGGCGGCGATGGCGCCGTACGTGGTGACGCGGCCGCGCGGGATGCGGCGGGCGACGGCGTAGACGTGGTCGAAGAAGGTGGGGGCGGGCTCAACGGACGTTGGCATCGGCGGCGATGATACGGCGGGTCGGCGCGCCGCGCGAGCGCCGCGCGGGCTAACGGCGCGGTACAGCTGCGAATGGCAGGAATGCGAGGCGGTCGGCAGGAGCGCGGACGGTCCCGCCCATGTGGGTGACGCGAGCGATGGTCTCGAGATGGGTGCCGATCCAGACGTCGTAGCGATCGGCCGTGCCTGTGATCACGATGTTCGAGTTACCGTTGCCGAAGATCCCGTCGATCGGACCGAGCGGCACGACGTGCCATGTGCCGCTGACGCGGTGGACCAACTTCGACGTGCCTCCGGCGCCGCCGATCGATGCGTCGCCCCATACGGAGCCGTCCGGGGCGAGCCGAAGGCTCCAGAGGGCCGTCCGATCCCTTAGACTCTCGAGCGAGGTGGTTCGGTTGAACCACTGACCGCCTACAAACTCGAAAGCACCTGCGGAGCCTGCGATCCAGCCATGACCACCGGCATCGAAGTCCACGCTCGAGAACGAGCCGGTCGGAGCGCCGGGCAAGTGCGCGCTGTGCCATCCGGTGGGATCGAAGCGAAGGACCGCATCCCCAACCGCCCAACCGTCCTGGTCCGACAGCATGTCGAAGAAGTAGAACGCCCCTGGAATCGTCGCGACGTGCTGCCAGGTCGTGCCGTCGAAATGGAGGAAGTCCGTCTGCCTGGCCGCATCTCGCCGGCGCGGCGGGGCGATCGCCCAGACATCGTCCGCCGCTAGGACGGCGAACTCCTCAATCGGCTCGGTGGCCGGAATGTCAACCGTGGTCCATGTGCCTCGCCGAAAGTGCATCACGCGCGACCGCGACGCCGGCTTGTAGGAATCGTCGATGGCGGCCCAGCACTCGTCGTCGCTCACGGCGGCGATGGCCTGGAAGAGATCCGCGTCCTTGGGTTCCGCTTCCGCTCGCCAACGCCCATCGGGCCCGCGCCGCACGACCGGACCTTCGCGTCCAGCGGCCCAGCCGCCGCCGCCGGGCGCCAGGGCCAAGTGAAGCTCGTCGCCGCCGACGACCGTCGTGCGCAGCCCACCCCAGCGGTCCCAGGTGTCCCGGAACCGCTCCGCGAGCATTCCCGGCCCCGCAATCCAAAGTCGCCCGCCGTCGGCCAACGACAGTCCATGAAGGCCGCTTCGTGCGGACACGTTGAAAGGCGTACCCGCCGACCAGCTCCACGCCGTGCCGTCGTAGTGCATCAGGCCACCTTGGCCAACCGCCCACCCATCGTCCGATGCGCGCAGGACGACATCGCTCATGCTGCCCCCACCGTCGTCGATCACGGTGGACCACGCCCTCCCGTCGAAGTGGATCATGGTCCGGACGCTCGGCCAGCCGAGGAATCCGTAGATCCCGCCGACCGCCCAGACGTCGTTCGCCGCCGTGCCGTGGATGCCGAGGATGTCGCCGCGGAACATCGGCGTCGCCAAGGTCGACCACGTCGTCCCATCCCAGTGCATGAGCTGCGCGCCGGCGGCCGCCCACCCTTCCTGGTCCGTATGCATCCAGAGCGCCGTCACCGCACCGCCCGCCGGTCGGTCGACGAGCTGCCAGCTGCCGGCCGTATCACGGACGGCAATGATGTCTCCCGCAACCCATACCCGTCCAGTCGGCGTCGCCGCCACCGTAGCCAGTTGCGCCGGCCACGGCAGCGTTCCGACGATCGCTCTCCCGTCGCGCAACATGGCGACGTCCCCGCCCATGCCCACGGCCCAGCCGGTACCGTCCGGATCGACCGCGACATCGCTCCCCACCAGACCCGGCGGATCGGTGATCAAGCGCCACGACGCGCCGTCGAAGTGGTCGATGCCGTCATGTCCAACCGCCCAGACGTCGTCCGAGGCGGCCGCGGCCACGGCGTCGACGGCGTAGAAGCCGCCGCGCTCGACTGTGACAACGTCGTTGGGTGCGCTCTGGGCCTCGGCCACGGCGCTGCGCGATGTCGGCGCCAAGGCTCGGGCGCACAGGAGCGCGGCTGCGGCGGCCACGACGATGGTTTGGTGGCGGCGGTGACGGCGGCCGGGCATGACGACCATTCCTTCCCGCGTGCTCGTCGCCTGCCGGCACGCGGATGATCAGGGCACGCGGATGGGCACGATACACACATCCGCGATGCCGGACAACCGCCGGCTGGCACTCCGCGTGGGTCCGACGCACGACGCGACCGCCACGCCAACCGTTGGACGATCGGCCGGTTGCGCCCGAGACTCCCGCCGCCCATCCTGATCCTCTTCGAGCGCTGCGGCAGCGGTGGGCATGCGTTCCGGGCGCGAGTGCAACCGGAAGGCGGGTCCGATCGTAGGTGTCGCACGTCGGTGCCGACAGGTCGATGCGACGGCGCATCGCTACTCCGACACGACATTCAGCGGGAGCTGCAGCATGACCCTCAACGTCGAAGCCGAAGCCGATGTCCGCGTCGCCGCCGTGGGGCCGCTCCGTGTCGCCAGGCGTGCGCTGGGCGTACTGCTCCAGCGCTGGCCGACGGTCATCGCAGTGCTCGTCGTGCTGCATGCATACCTGGCCGTCTTCGGCATCTGCGCCGTGAGCAGCGCGCCGTGGTGCCCGCCCGTTCTGGACCGCGGCGACTGGTTCGGCACCTCGGGCTACTACATTTCCAACATGCTGGCGACGATCCTATCGGCGTCGGCGTGGGCGCTGGGAGCGGCCGTGCTACTGCCGCGGCTGGCCGCGTCGTGGCCGGACAGGAAGGGCGCGGACGGTGCGCCACCGCGCTTCTCGCCGGTCGCGCTGGGTCGCTGCCTCGCCGTCGGGTTGGTCTTTGCCGCCGTGGCGTCTCTTGCGTCAGTGCCGTTGTGGTACCTGTCGTTCCGCGATGGCGGTTTCGACCCCTCGAGCCGGTACTGGAACGATCTTTCATTTGTGGAGAGTGTGTACGGCTTCGCGAGCTCGGTGGCCCTCGCGCCCGTGAAGTACCTGATGATCGTCGCGATCGTGCACGACGGCTTGCCGATCGTGCCGGCATTCGCGCAAGCCCGGGATGCCATCACCGGCTGGACGTCGACCGTCGCCGCGCCGCTCTGGCTGCTGCAGCTCCTCCAGCCTGGTACGCTGTGGTCGATCGCCTTCCTGACGCTGCCGTCAAGCCTGATCGTCCCAATCGTCGAATTCCCTCCCGCAATTGGGCTGCTCCGCTTCGCCGACGCCGTGGTGGTGGTCTTCACGCTGGCGCTGGCGCTCGGCCTCTGGCGCGACGTCTGCGGCGCGACTTCGGAGGCGACGGCCTGAACCTGCTCGACTTGCGCTGCACCGTGGTCGTGCTGGACGTCGCGTGCGCCTGGCTGGACGTGCACACGGCGCGCATCGTCGGGACGATCCCAGGGCGTGGGGCGCCTGACGAGCGGCGAGCGCTACGAAACGGCCAACCCTACTAGAACAACCCCTTCACCTCCCCCGTCCCCAAATCCACGTCCACGTCCATCGCCGCCGGGTGGCTGGGCAGGCCGGGCATCGTGCGCATCTCGCCCAGGA
>JBDTSC010000354.1:0-4184 GCA_039931375.1 Ardenticatenales bacterium | reverse complement strand
ACGACATCTCCGTCCGCCATCACGTACGTCTTGCCCTCCATCCGATGCTTGCCCGCCTGCCGCGCGCCCGCCATCCCGCCGCCGGCGATCAGATCGTCGTACGCCACCACCTCGGCCCGGATGAAGCCGCGCGCCAGGTCGGTGTGGATCGCGCCGGCCGCCTCGAGGGCCGTCGCGCCGATCGGGATCGTCCACGCCCGCACCTCGTCTTCGCCGACGGTGAAGAACGACTGCAGGCCGAGCAGCCGATAGCACGTGGCGAGGACCCGCTCCGCACTGGTCTGCGCCACCCCGTACTCCGCCATGAACACGGCTCGATCCTCCGCGTCCAACTGCGCGATCTCGCACTCCAACCGGCCGCGGATGCTCACGACGGCGCTGTGGCGGTGCGGGTAGGCGATGCCGGCCGCGACGTCCGGCGCCTCGTCGTCGCCCGTGTTCAGCACGAGGACGACGGGCTTTTGCGTGAGGAACTGGAAGCCCCGCAGCGGTCGAAGTTCATCGTCCGTAAACTCGAGGTCGCGGACGGGCGTCTCCGCCTCCAACGCCGCGTGGATCCGCGCCAGCACGGACTGCTCCGCCTCGCTCGCCTCCCGCTCGGCCGGTTTGATCGGCCGGCGCAGGCTCTCCGCCAGCTTCTCGAGCCGCTTCTCGACGATCACGAGGTCCGAGAGGAGCAGCTCGGTGTCCAGCAGGCCGATGTCCCGCGCCGCATCGACGCTGCCCTCGAGGTGCGGGACGTCGGGATCGTCAAAGGCGCGCACGACGTGCAGGAGCGCGTCGTTCAGGGCCACCGCGTTCAGCAACTCGCCGCCGAGGCCCCCTTCACCCATGCCCTTCTGCAATCCGCCGATATCGGAGAACGCGACGCGGGCACGCGTCACCTTGCGCGGGTTGAACATCTCGGCCAGCACGTCGACGCGCGGATCCGGGACCTCGACGACCGCGCGCTGCACGGTGAAGCGTGACCCAAGGGCGGCGGCGGCCGGCGGCGCGCCGGTGAGCGCGCTGAACAGCGTCGTCTTCGAACTCATCGGCAGGCCGACGATGCCGAACTGCATCGCTTCTGACATGGTGCTGCGCTCCGTCTGTCCCACACCCGGCGGGTCGCCGCGGCGACCGCGGGTGCGGCGGTCGGCGCAAAGAAGGGCGATGGTACGGCGCGGCGCCTGCCGCGCCAACTTTGGGCGCCCGACGTTTGGTATACTGGCCGCCCCGCGAGACAGGATGATGCCGTGGACCGCGACCCGATCCTTGCCGACCCGCCTTCCGCCGGCGCGAACGACCCGCTCCTGGCCTGGCGGGACCGCTTCCCGATCCTGGCCCATTCCAACTACCTGATCAGCAACTCCCTCGGCGCCGTGCCGTCCGGCGCCTACGACGCCGTGCACGAGTACATCGACGTATGGGCATCGCGCGGCGTGCAGGCCTGGCAGGAAGCGTGGTGGACGATGAGCGCCGACCTCGGCGCGCGGGTCGCGCCGCTGCTGGGCGCCGCGGCGGGCGACGTCGTGTTCCAGCCGTGCGTCACGATCGCCCACGCGATCGTCCTGTCCGCGCTCGATTTCGCAACGCGGCCGCGGATCGTGACGGACGCGATGCACTTCCCGTCCATCCTGTACCTGCTGGACGGCCTGCGCGCGCAGGGGGCCGAGATCATCACGATCCCGACGGACGACGGCATTACGGTGGACGCGCAGCGCGTCGCGGACGCGATCGACGATTCCACGGCGGCCGTGTGCCTGTCGCACGTCCTGTTCCGCAGCGCGTACATTCACGACCTCGCCCCGATCACCGCCAAGGCGCGCCGCCACGGCGCGCTCAGCGTCATCGACGGCTACCAGGCGGTCGGCATCGTCCCGGTCGACGTCGCGGCCCTCGACATCGACGTCTACATCGGCGGCGTGTTGAAGTGGCTGTGCGGCGGGCCGGGCGGTGCGTTCCTGTGGGTCGAACCGTCCCGCCAGCGCACGCTGCGGCCGGGCCTGACCGGCTGGATGGCGGACGCGCACCCGTTCGAGTTTGCGCCGACGCTCACGCCGCGCGACGACATCTGGCGGTTCCTCACCGGCACGCCGAACATCCCGGCATTGTACGCCGCGCGACCGGGCCTTGAAATCCTCAACGCCGTCGGCGCGGCGGCGATTCGCGCCAAGTCGAAGCGCCAAACGGCCCGTCTGCTCGCGCTCGCCGACGCGGCGGACCTGCCGTGTACGACGCCGCGCGACCCGGCGCGCCGCGGCGGCACCGTCGCGGTCGACGTGCCGGACGGCTATGCGATCTCCCAGGCGCTCAAGGCGCGGGGCGTGATCTGCGATTACCGCCCGCTGGCCGGCATCCGACTGTCGCCGCACTTCTATACCCGCGATGACGAGCTGGACGCTGCCGTCGAGGCGATCGTCGAGATCCGCGCCAGCGGCGAGTGGCGGCCGTATGCCGCGCACAAGGACACGGTGACGTGATGGGCTTGGGCATGGGTGGGCCCATGGGTCTGGACATGGGTATGGACATGGGCCGATCGGACTCGGCGGCGGACGAGACGGGCGGTCGCCTCTCTTCCCGGGGCGACGAGGCCCCTCCGCCGGCCGTCGACGGCGGGTGGATCGACATCAGCCTGCCGATCACCGCTGCGAGCGTCCCGTGGCCAGGCCTCGACTCGCCGACGGTCGCTCGCCCGGCCCGGATGGAGGACGGCGACAGCGTGAACGTCGGCGTGCTCAACGTGTGCCTGCACACGGCGGCCCACGCGGACGCGCCATTTCACGTGTCGCCGGACGGCGCGACGATCGAGCGCGTCGGGCTGGACGCCTACCTGGGCGAAGCGCGGCTCGTGCGATTGCCCAACGGCGCGCCGGCGGGCATCGACCGCGCCGCGCTCTTGGCCGCCGGACTGCCGGCCCAGGGTCGATGGCCGCGGCGCCTCCTGATCGCGACGGGACGGCCATACGACGGCGTCCACTGGCCCACGTCGATCCCGGCCGTCGCGCCGGACGCCGCCGTGCTGATGGTCGAGCGCGGCGTCGCGCTGCTGGGGGTGGACGTGCCGTCCGTCGATCCGCTCGACAGCCGCGCGTTGACGGCCCACCACATCCTGATGGATGGCGGCGTCGCGATCGTCGAGAACCTGCGTTTCGGTGGGACGCCCGCGGGCCGCTACTGGCTGTCCGCCGTCCCGCTGGCGATCCACGGCGGCGACGCCTCGCCCGTCCGCGCGGTGATGCGCCCGCTGGCCGACGACTAGCGATTCGGGCTGACGACCGAAGCGTGGGGATCAGCCGAGGTGTACGCTTCAGCCGAGGCGGGCGACGGCGCCGGCGCGCTCGGCGGCGCCGCCAAGGCCGGACGACCAGAGCGCGGGAAACGCACGGCGGAAGAGAGCGATGAGCAGGAAATCGACGCCCGACGTTCCGCCGGTGCCGGGCACGCGCCCGATCTGGGCGGCCGCGGTCGCGACGTGGGTCAGGTGGAAGCCGAACAGCATCGCTTCGAGGGCCGCGAAGCGCGCGAGCACGGTCTGACGGACGGGCGATAGCGCCGCCCATTCCGCGTCCGCCGTAGCGGGCGGGGGCGGCTCGGGCGCCGGTGCGCCGCTCGGCGTCGGCGCGCCAGGCGGCCACGCGTCGATCGCCACGCGTTGGGCGGACAGCAGCGCGGCTGACTCCGGGCCGAGCCACCCGCCGTCGCGGGCGATCCGCATCAGGTCCGGCAGCGAGGCGGCGTGCGAAGGGTGCAGGCGCGGTTGATCGTGTCCGCCGAACGAGGCGGCGAACGCGTCCGCCAGGCTCCCGCCCGCGTCGCGCGAAGCGCGCCGTCGATCGAGATCGTCCCGCACGGCGGGCTCGTGGTAGCTCGAAAGGTGGGTCGTCCAGTGGTCGAGGCCGTGGTCCGCGTAGCCCATCTGCATCGCGACCGCCCGGAACGTGGGCGATTGAAGGCCGCTCGGGCCCTCGAGGGAAATGCGGCCTGTCGTCGGGTCGATCGCGGATGCATAGTAGGGCCGAAACCCGTCCGCGAAGTCGGCCACCGGCATTCGGACGGGGTCCTGGAAGGCCGCCATCATGTGGTTCACGCGGCGAAAGCCATCCGCCACAGAGCCATACGCGTTCGCCATCGCGTCCACAAAGGCGGCGCCGGCGGAGAGTGCGGACGGCGTGCCTCCGCTGCGATCGACGGCCAAGGCGTCG
>JBDTSC010000353.1:0-4201 GCA_039931375.1 Ardenticatenales bacterium | reverse complement strand
TCGTGCCGCCTGATTCGCTCTTGTATCATGCTCTCGGTTACGCAGGTCGGGTTGGAGGGGACGGGGTGCTCGCGGTTGGCCGTGTACGGTTACCCGGCACACGTGCTCCGTGTGGGAACTCGTCGTCGAAGGACGGCGAGTGTGCGTTGCTTGGGAATTGCGCAGGCCGCCACCCCTTCGCCTGCATATCGCCGATGCGGGGGGTCCAGGGGGGCGCTGCGCCCCCTGGTCGGGGGTGCAGGGGGGCCGAGGCCCCCCTGCTTAACGCACGAACTCAGGCGCCCCGCCTATCGCGCCGAGGCCCTGCGGCTCTGCACGCCCCCTCCCCAACAACACACCCCCATCAGACACTGTTCGATGCGATCGCCCTGGCGGGCCAAGGCGGTCCGCGAACCACGCAAAAGGGGCGGAGGCCGCGAACAGCCCCCGCCCCTTGCGAACGCCCCAACTCACAGCCTACGGCGTCGCCGGGAAGAGATCCCCCTTCACCGAGATCGGCAGGTAGATCGGATCCCAGTCGTGGAACTCCGCGCCGACGGGCACGTCGACGTCCATCTGCCACACGGACGTGATCCCGTAGGAGCCGCGTCCCTCGATCACCACGTGGTAGCGGCCCGGCCGGTCCCAGACGTGGCCCATCACCGCCGTGCCGTTCACGTCGATCCGCTTGGTCGTCTCGTGGATGCCGCTGCCGTCGCCGAACGTCGCACGGTAGCGCACGCCGGCGTCGATGCTGGCCCCCTCGGGCGCCGTGTCGATGTCCGCGGCGGTCAGCGTGGCGGTGAAGTAGCTCTGGCGGTGCGCGCCGCGGACCTGCGGCGTCACCGCGAGCTTCACGTCACTGGACAGCCAGCTGCGCACGGAGGCCAGGATGTCCTGGCGCGAGGCGTGCCCCGTGTCGTCGTTCACGCCCTCCAGGCCGAAGCCGAAGTACGCGCTGCGGCCGCGGTAGAAACGGCCGGGCACGTCGACCGTCGGGTCGTTGCGCAGCGCGCCGCCGACGAAGCCCTGGTCGTTGAACGCGCCGCCCATCGCGTAGCGCAGCAGCGGCATCGCGCCGCTGGCCGTGTCGAACTTGATCTCGTCGATCGACACCTGGTTGCCGGCGCCGTCGCCGGTCGCGCTGACGTCGACGGCCAGGTTGTTGTACGCGGAGCCCGGCGCGCCGGTCAGGATCTGCTGCGTGGTCGTCATCACCTTGCCGGCGTTCACGCTGTCCTTCTGCCACGTCGCGCCCAGCGCCGTCCCGTAGAACGACGTGCCGCCGTCCGGGTTCGCCGACCCGAGCACGGCCGCCGCGTCCTGGCCGAACACGGCAACCCAACCGCCGGCGGCGGTGTACTCCAACAGGTTGTTCTGCTCGATTCCCCCGATGCCGAGCTCGCCGCCGTTGTCGCCGGTCTCGATGATCAGCCACTTGTAGGCGCCCAGCTCGGCGGCCGTCGGAATGCGGAGTCCTTGCGTGATCGGGGCAGTGTCGTGCACCGTGTACGACACGTTCATCGCCTCGAGCGTCTCGGTGTAGACGTGCGCGTAGTCGGCGGGCGCCTCCGGATCATCGGCCATGCTGCCGTCCGCGTCGATCACGAGCACCTCGTCCGCGGCGGGCGGCGACATCACGCGCATCCACGCCGGCAGGTGCGCGGTGTGCTGCGCGCCGGTCAGGACGACGTAGCCCTGCGCGTCGCCGATCGGATGCCCGATCGCGCTCCACGTGACCGTCAGCTTGGCGGTGCCGCCCTGCGGGACGGTGACGCTCGCCGGCGAGACCGTCATGCCGGCGACGGCCGGCGGGCTGTCGAAGCCGCCGCTCGTGTCGACCGTCGTGACCGCGTACGTCTCGGCCGCGGAAGCGACGCTGCGCAGCTCGATCTCGATCGACTTCGTGCCGCTTTGTCCCATGTACCCGAAGCTGAGGCTCGGCGGGCTGAGGATGACGCCCGGATCGGCCGCATGGGCCAGATCGAGGCGGCCGGCGCCGATGTCCAGCGGCTGGGCGGGCTTGGCGTCGACCCAGACGTTCGTGTACTGCGACGTGCTCATGAGCGCCGACTTGATCATCGCCGGCGACCAGTCCATGTGGATCTGCCGGATCATCACCGCCGCGCCGGCCACGTGCGGCGCCGCCATCGACGTGCCGCCCGCCTGGCCGTAGCCCATGTGGCGGCCTTCACCGCCGCCGGGCGCGTAGCCCTGGCTCATGATGTCGACGCCGGGCGCCGCGATGTCGGGCTTGAGCGTCCCGGCCGAGCTCGGGCCGCGGCTCGAGAAGCCGGCGACGTGGTCGGGCGGGGTGACGTCGCCGGGATGCTCCGTGCTGCGCCAGAGGTGCGCGACGGTGTCGATCTCGAGCTTGGCCGCAGCGCCGTGCGCCATCTGCCACGCGGCAAGCGCCAGGCCGTTCGCGTGGCCGACGGAGATCGTCGGCACCGTGACCTCGTCCGCGCGGTCGCCGCCCGACATGCCGAACGCACCGTCGCCGCCGGCGGCGTGGTTGTAGATGATGACCATCGTGGCGCCGGCCGCCTGCCCGTTCGCCGCCTTGATGGAGAAGTTGCACGTGCCGCGCTCGATCAGGGCCGCGCCGCCGGCGAAGGAGCCGGCCGGGAAGGGCTGGCAGCCGGTGCCGTTCGTGGCGGAGATCACGGACGCCGGCTTCCACGAGAACGGACCGACCCGCTGCCCGGTGGGCAGCGTGCCGCCGAACGACGCGGTGCCGTACGCCATCCCCTTGAGCGTCGCCGACACCGGCTCAGGCGCCGTCACGTCGACGCCGCCGGAGACGTACAGCGAACCCTTGGTGGTCGCGGCGACGTTGATGTAGTCATCCGAAGGGTGATCGCCCGTGCCCGGCCCCGGCCCGGCGTTGCCGTTCGCCATCGAGACGAACACGCCGGCCCTCGTGGCGTTGATCAGCGCCGTGTCCAGCGCGTCGAACTCGCCGCCGACCGAACCCGGCCCGCCGCCCCACGAGTTGTTGACCACCATCGCCCGATCGCGGACGAGGTCCTCGAGCGCCTGGATGCCCTCGGCGTTGTAAAAGCTGCCGATGCCGTTGACGCTCTGGTAGAAGACGCGGTAGCTCATCAGGTAGGCGCGCGGCGCGACGCCGCTGATCGTCACCGGCACGTCCGCGCCCGGATAGAGCGCCTCGACCTGATTGCCGCCCATTGTCCCGGACGTGTGGACGCCGTGCGGCGTGCCGTACGCGCCCGGCCAGCTCGTGTCGTCGCCCGGCTGGGGCGGATCCCAGCTGCGGAAGTAGACGCGGCTGGCGATGATCTTACCGTTCGTGTTCTCGACGTAGCCGATCGGGAAGCCGACCGGCATCGTGTAGCCGGCGCCCGAGAACATCGGCGCGTCCTTGTGGATGCCGCCGTCCATCGACGCCGCGCGCACACCGGCGCCCGCGTTGGCGACGCCGCCGACCGCCGCGTTGTCCCACGCGTCCGCGGCGTGGATGACCTTCAGGCTGTCGTACATCGTCGGCTGGTGCGACCAGTCGCGGCCGACGCGCAGCACGCCCGGCATCGCCCGCAAGGAGGCCTCGAGCGCCGCCACGTCGGCGTCCAGCCCGGCGTCGATCGCCAGACCGTTCAGGACGATCCGATAGCGGAGCGGCCGCGAACGGCTGTACTCGTCGACAAAGGTCGCCAGGCGCGCGCTGGGCACGGCCTTGGGCAGCGCCCCAAGAAACGCCTGCTGCTGCGCGTCGATCCGCGCGAGCTGCGCGCGCGCGGCCGGCGACGCCTCGTCGAGCAGGCCCTCGGCGTCGTACGCCACGGAGCGCGGCACGGCGCCCGCGGCCGCCCACTCGGCCAGCGCCGGTTCGGACAGCTGGACGATCACGCGGTGCGACGCCGCCGGATCGTCGGCCAGCGCCGCCCGCTCGGCCGCGGCGGCGTCGAGGAACGTGCTGTCGGCGTTCCCGTGGCCCCCTTGGGCGGGCGCATCGACGCCGGCGGGCGGCGGGGCGTGCTGCGCGGCCGCGGACAGCGGCAGCGACAAGAGCACGATGCTGAGCGCAATCGCGGCGGATAGGCCGCGCCATCGACGCGGTGACGCGTCGTCGGGGCGAAGGGTTGTGGGAAGACCGGTCATCGGCAGACTCCTCGTGTCACAGCCGGCGCGGAGGCGAACAGGCACGGGGTCGGTGGTGCGCCGGTGGGGGGATTATAGTGGTGGTTGAAGAGAAGGGGCA
>JBDTSC010000352.1:0-4217 GCA_039931375.1 Ardenticatenales bacterium | reverse complement strand
CCTGGCGCGGCTGGCGGAGGCGATGGAGCAGCCGACGCGGTCGGGGGCGTGGCGGGTGGAGGGGGGCGGGGGCGGGTGACGGCGCGTGATGGACGCATACTAATGGTCGCCGTCCATGGCGATTGGCCGATCACCCGTCCGTGAACGGCCGGGTGATCCGTGGGCACACGTTGCCGCCCGGCGGATCCCTCCCACCCCACGCCCCCACGAAAGGCTGGCCACCGCCCATGCCCGATCCCACCCCCCCCCCCTTCCGCGCCCTCGTGGTCGCTCGCGGCGCGGATGGCGTGCAGGGGCCGGCGACGTTCCGCTCCGTGACGCTGGCCGACCTGCCGACGTGGCCGGAGGACGGGGACGTCGTCGTCGACATCGGCTATTCCAGCTTGAACTACAAGGACGGGCTGGCCGTCACGGGCCGCGGGCCGATCCTGCGGCGGTTCCCGATCGTGCCGGGGATCGACCTGGCGGGGACGGTGCGCGCCGTCGGGGCGGCGGGCGCGGCGGCGGGCATCGCGGTCGGCGATGGGGTGCTCGTGACGGGCTGGGGCGTGGGCGAGTCGTTCGGCGGCGGGTACGCCGAGGTGGGGCGCGTGCGGGCGGGCTGGGTCGTGCCGCTGCCGGACGGGCTGGACGCGCGCACGGCGATGGCGTTCGGCACGGCGGGGTTCACGGCGGCGCTGGCGGTGATGGCGCTGGAGGACCACGGGCTGCGGCCGGGGGACGGCGACGTCGTCGTGACGGGCGCGGCGGGCGGGGTTGGGAGCGTGGCGGTGGCGTTGCTGGCGGCGGCGGGGCATCGGGTGCTGGCCTCGACGGGGCGGCCGGAGGAGGCGGAGTATCTGCGGTCGCTGGGCGCGGCGGAGATCATCGACCGGTCCGTGCTGGGGGGCGGGCCGGCGCAGGCGCTGGACAAGGCGCGCTTCGCGGGGGCGGTGGACAGCGTCGGCGGCGCGACGCTGGCGGCGCTGCTGGCGCAGACCGCTGCGCATGGCGCGGTGGCGGCGTGCGGGCTGGCGGGCGGGAGCGAGCTGCACACGACGGTGTTCCCGTTCATCCTGCGCGGCGTGGCGCTGCTCGGCATCGACAGCAACACGTGCCCAGCGCCCCGCCGCCGGGCCGCGTGGGACCGCCTGGCGGGCGCTGTGCCGCGGCCGTTGTTGGCGGCGATGACCACGGAGCGGCCGCTGTCCGAGATCGGTGCGCTGGCCGAGGGGATCCTTGCCGGGACGGTGCGAGGGCGGGTGGTGATCGACGTCAAGAGATGAGGCGATGCGGGCGTGGGCGCGGTCTCAGAGAAACGCACTGGCACGCATCGCCCTTCTGGCATATCCTGTGGGCTCGCCCGACGGTTCCGCCACGGCATCGCGCGCGTCACGAGGAGGCTGGCATGGGGTTGTTCGACAAGCTCTTCGGCGGCAAGAAGAAGGAAGCGGCCCCCGAGGCCGCGGCGCGACGCGCTCCGCGGGAGGAGGGCGAGCGGCAGTTCGCGGCCGATCCGCGCGCCGTGGTGAACCAGCCGGTCGAAGCGATGACGGTCAAGGATCTGACGCGCCAGCTGGGCACGGGCAACGTCACGTTGCGCCACTCCGTCGAGGAGCGCCTTGGCGCGCTCGGCGATCGGACGACGATGCGGCCGCTGATGAACACGTACCTGATGCACGGCGACCCGCCGGCGCTGGAGGCGCTGCGCCAGTTCAGCGGCGACCTCTCCGGGCCCGCGAAGACGTTGGCCGACGACATCAGCAGCGTCGGCGAGCGCCGGGCGCGGATCATGGACTTGTTCGGCATCACGGGCGACGAGGACGTGCTGCCGATCGTCCGCCAGAACCTGGACGATTTCGACCCGCTCGTGCGATCCCGCGCGGCGGCGGCGTTGACGCGGCTGGGCGACATGAACGGCATCGACCGCCTGGATCGCGACCTGCAGACGAACGACCCGATCGCGCGCCGGCTGGCGCTGCACACGCTGCACGAGTTCGAGGACATCCCCAAGGCGGCCGAGAGCATCCACGACCACCTGGACCGCTTCCTGGGCGACGCGAGCGCGATCCCGGCGCGCGTTGCGGTGACGGCGCCGCGGGTGTTCGATCCGGAGACGTCGCTCTCGAAGTACATCATCCAGCAGATCAAGGATCGCCCGCACACGCTGACGATCGTCGTCGGCCACGAGCCGAACAACTGGGCGACGGCGCGCCGCACCGCGTTCGAGTCCGGCCTGCCGAACGTGGATCTCCACTTCTCGACGCCGCGGATGGTGCCCGAGGAGCAGGTGGCGGTGCTGGAGGCGGCGCGCAACGCAGCGGCGGCCGGCAAGCAGGCGGTCTTGATCGGCATGCTGCCCTCGCCGTCCGGCGACCCGCCGCTGCCGAATCTCCTGGTGCCCGTCGAGGGCGGCCAGCCGTACACGATCCAACTCTACTTCGTGGACCCGCACGAGTTCAACCAGTGCCAGGCGTGGTGGTTCTTCATCCAGGACCGCGTCGAGCTGCCGTGCGACTATGAGGTCGTGCTGGGCATCTCCAAGCCCGGCGCCAGCGCGATCTCGGAGGAGGAGTACGAGCTCTTCCACCTGCTCAAGGACGAGGGGAAGCGGGCGCAGTTCACGCGGGCGTTGTTGGCGCGGATGTAGGGTGACCGACGGGACGCGCGTCCGAGCCGCGGGCGCGCCGACGTCATGGCTGCGGGCGATCCCGGGGTTTCGGACGCGGCGCGCGTGGAAGTCGTTGGTGGCCCTCGGCGCCTACTGGTTGGTGGCGCGCATCACCTGGATCGGCGGTGGCGCCGGGGTGGTCTTCGGGCTGCTGGCGGTGCTGGGGGTGGCGGCCGTCGCCGATGCGCCGCACGTCCGGCGGGGGATGCCGCTCATCGGCGCTCCGAACCGCTTGGCGCGCGCGGCGGGCTGGTCGCTGTACGGCGGCGCGCTGTTCTTGGCCTTTCTCTTCGCGCTTCCGACCGCCGACCATGCGACGGGTCCCGCGGGCAGCGGCACGCCGCCCCTTGGCGCATCCACCGCCCTGGTGTCGAACGACGAGTCGCCCGGCGCTGCGGTGAGGGATGGCGGTCCGGTCCGTGTCGAACCCGCCCCGCGGGGCGCCTCGGACGCCGCCGCATCGACGCCGCGAACGTCGCTCATCGTGGCCAGGGCCGCACGGGCCACCGCGACCGGCGCCGCCCCGCATCCGCCGGCGGCCAGCTCGCCGACCCGCGCATCCGCCGCGACGCCGGCAACGACGCCGCCGAGGCCACGGGCATCCGCGTCGGCGGCCGCTCCGACGGCGGCGGCGGCGATCGCGCCCGATGCGGCGCTGCTGCGCGTCGTCCGGGTGGTCGATGGCGATACGATCGACGTGCTGCGCGCTGGGCGCGCCGAGCGGGTCCGGCTGATCGGCATCGACACGCCGGAGACGGCCGATCCGCGCACGGTGGTCCAGTGCTTTGGCCGTGAGGCGGCGGCCCGGGCCGGCGCCATGTTGGCCGGCAAGCGGGTGCGCATCGCAACGGACGCCAGCCAGGACGAGCATGACAAGTACGACCGTCTGCTGGCGTACGTGTGGCTCGAGGATGGGACGTTCGTCAACCAGGCGCTGATCGCTGAGGGCTTTGCCCACGAGTACACGTACGACACGCCGTATCGCTATCAGGCGGAGTTCAAGGCGGCGGAGCGACAGGCGCGCGAACGGTCGGTCGGCCTCTGGTCACCGGACACGTGTGGGGGCGATACGAAGCAGGCGGCGGTGTCGTCAGGATCGTCCGCGTCCGGGGCAGCCGCGCTCCCGCCCGTGCCGCCACCTGCGGCGCCACCCGCGGCGCCCACCCCGGCGGCCGGCGGAGGAGCGACGGTGGCGATCAGCACCATCTTCTTCGATGGTCGCGCCTCCCGCCCCGAGAGCGATGAGTACGCGGCGATCAAGAACAACGGAACGACAGTGGTCAACCTCCAGGGCTGGCGCCTCAACGCCGACGATCCGGGCCAGGACTTCACCTTCCCGTCGTTCGAGCTGCAGCCGGGCCAGACGTGCCGCGTCTATACGAACGAACGCCAACCGGACGATTGCGGCGGCACGTTCGGCAGCGGGCAGGCGCGGTGGGCGAACGATGGGGAGTGTGGGCATCTGTTTGATGCGGGGGGGAGGAGGTCAGCACGTGGTGTTATGATGGCAAGTGATGGCCGTTGCGCCTGGCAGCATCTGGGAAGGCGCTACCGAATCGCGGACGTG
>JBDTSC010000351.1:0-4223 GCA_039931375.1 Ardenticatenales bacterium | reverse complement strand
CTATTCCTAGGGAAGGAGTCTGCTGTGCAGACTGACAGGGTGCGGTTGCATTGCAAGGTGTCAGTCCGCGAAGCGGACTCCTTCCCTAAGTGTAGCCCGAGACTTCAGTCTCCGGGCGTTCGCCGGCTGCGCCAGAATGCGTTCGCCCTGGGGGCCCTCACCGCACCACCACCCCCGGCCGCAGCCGCTCCAACGTTCGTTCCCCGATCCCCGAAACGCTCAACAGCTCCTCCGCCGACCGAAACGGCCCGTTCGCGGTGCGGTAGGCGATGATGCGCGCCGCCACCGCCGGCCCGACGCCGGGAAGCGCGTCGAGATCCGCGGCGGTGGCGCGGTTCAGGTCGATCGGGGCCGCGGAGCCGGCGGCGGACGGGACGCCGGCGGACGCGGGCGCGCCGGCGGCGCGAACGGGATCCGCCGCCCGCACCGGCGCCGCGGCCGCCGGCTCGCCGACGCGCGGGACCGTGACCTGATCGCCGTCGCTGAGCGGCGCGGCCAGGTTGAGCGTCGGCGAGGCGTCGTCCGCTGGGCCGCCGGCCGCGGAGATCGCGTCCGCCACGCGCGCGCCGGCCGGCAGCTCGACGACGGCCGGGCGGCGGACGGCGCCCGTGACGTGGACCGCCAGGTGCACGGCGGTCGGCGTGGGCGGCGGGTCGATGCGCAGCGCCGTGTCCCGCGGGTCCCGCAGGCGGCGGACGAGCAAGCCGAGGACGGCGAGGTTGACGAGGGTGATCGTGGCGAGGTCGGCGAGGCGGCCAAGGTCCGGGCGGAGGCGAGAACGTCGGTTGGTGGGCGTCGGGACGGGCGGCGACTGCGTCGGCTCGGGAACGGATGGCGGCGGCGTCTCGGTCATGCGCACAAGAGTACGGCGGCGCGGGGTGGGGCGCTACGGCGTTGCGACGCGCGGGCGACGCACAGGCGACGGCGGGGTGACGCGTGGGCGACGCACAGGCGACGGCGGGGTGACGACATCACGACGGGCGACGACAGGCGCGGAGGGAGGCGCGTCGCCGCGCCGAACCCGTTACCTGGGCGCGCCGCGGATTGTGCGTATCGGCGAGGTCGCCTGGGGAGTTAATACAGTTGGTACCCCGCGCGGCGCCGAGATCGGTCGCGCGCCTCGAAAGGACATCCCATGGCGGCCCGACCCCCCATTCGGCAGACCGTCCGTGTTGCATCGCGCATCGCGGCCACATCCATCGCCCTCGCCGCCGCCGCAGCGCTGCTGGGCGCATCGGACGCGGGCGGCGCGCCGCAGGGGGCGCGCGCGTCGGCGCTGCTGCAGGCGCCGATCGGCTATGACCTGGCCGCATCGTGGCGCGGGTTCGCTCGGCCATCGCGCGTGGCGCTGGGGCCGGACGGCCGCGTCTACGTGCTGGACGACAACGGCGTGAAGCGGATCGCGCCGGATGGCGCCATCGAGGAGCAGTTCTGGGCGAACGCGGCGCGCGAGATCGCGGTGGACGATCTGGGCAACGTATACGGGCTGCGGGATAAATTCATCTTCAAGTTCACGGCGGATGGGCTGCGCTGGACGCGCCAGATCGACGGGATCCCGCACGCGGTCGCCGGCGAGCGGCTGGCGTACCTGTCGAGCATCGCCTGGGATGGGCCGCGGCGGCGGATCACGGTGCCTTGGGACGTCGAGGAGACCAAGGAGAACTGGTACTCCGAGCAGGGCTCGCTGCTCAACGGGCAGGTGCTGGACACGTACACGTTCAAGTTCCGCACCAACATCTACTGGGACCACCAGTTCGCGCTCGGGCACGAGTACGTCCTGAACCGGACGCTGCGGCAGGTCGAGGTCTACGACTACCGCGTGCCGAACCCGATCAACACGATCCCGCTGCCGGTGGCCGCCGAGCGGATGGCCGTCGGGCCGGACGGGTCGGTGTTCGTCCTCTCGCGCCGCCGCTGGATCCACCGGATCTCCGCGCAGGGCGACGTGCTGGGCGTCCTGGACGCGATCGACCTCGTGCCGAGCCTCGATCCGTACCCGGTGACGGACCTGGCTGTGGACGACGGCGGACGGATCTACGTGACGGATCATGGCAACAACAAGGTGCGCGTGTACGCGCCGGGCGCCGAGATCGACCCGAACGCCGGGCTGGCGCCGGACGAGGGGCTGCGGTGCCAGATCGTCGTGAACAAGGGCGCGGCGCCGGTGTTCCTGCAGCTCGGCGAGCAGACGCACGTGACGCTGACGCTGGGCGGCGGGTGTCCGACGGCGGGCGAGAAGATCGACATCGCCCTCGTGGTGGACCATTCGGACTCGATGAAGGGCGACAAGATCGAGCAGATGCGCGAGGCCGTGGCGGCGTTCGTGAACGACCTCAACCTGGCGCGCGATCAGGTGTCGCTGGTGTCCTTCGAGTCCACGGCGCAGATCGAGGTGCCGATGACGCAGGACCGGGCGCTGATCCTGGGCAAGGTGATGGGGCTGCAACCCGAGGGCGGCACGAACATCGCGGCGGGCATCGACTACGGGCGGACGGCGCTGCGCGTCTCGCCGCGGTACGGGCAGCCGGGGGTGAAGTCGATCATCGTCCTGATGACGGACGGCGTGCCGTTCAACAACTCGCGGATGCGCACCGTCGAGGCGGCGGATCGGGCGCGGTTCGACGACATCACGATGTTCACGATCGGCTTCGGCACGGACGCGGAGCCGGCGCTGCTGCAGCTGTGCGCGACGGACCCCGGGCTGTATCGATTCGCCAAGACGGGCATCGAGCTGCTGAACGTGTACCGCGAGCTGGCCGCCCAGATCACGGCGTCCGTGCTGCTCAAGGAGACGACGATCGTCGACGTCGTGCCGGACAACATGACGTACGTCGAGGCCAAGGGCGCCGTGCCGCCTGCGGCGTGGGATCCGGTGGCGCGGACGCTTACGTGGATCTTCACCGATGTGCCGTTCACGGGCATCGAGATGTCCTATTGGCTCCAACCCCAAGAGGTCGGGCGCTGGCCGACGAACGTCGTGGCGACGCACACCGGCACGGACGGTCTGTCCAAGCCGCAGTCCGGCCCGTACCCGATCCCGTACGTGGTGGTGGTGGCGCCCGGCACGCCCAGCGCGACGCCGTCCAACACCGCCACGCCGTCCAACACGCCGACGCCCACGATCCCTGTGACGCCGACCGGCACGCCGACGCTCTACCCGCCGCCCCAGACGCCCGTGCCGTCCGCGACGCGCCCGTCCGCCACGCCGTCGCCCACGACGGTGCCGGGCGTCACGCCGAGCGCGACGCGGACGCGCACGCCGACGGAGGTGCCCCCCGGCACGCCCATCGGAACGCCCTCGCCGACGCCGACGGAGCCCCGGGTGATCCTGCCGCCGACGGACACGCCCACGCCGAGCGGCCACAAGATCTACATCACGATCGTCTTCAACGACCGCTGCTTCAAGCTGTACACGGACGTCGTGCTGGTGATCGACTCCAGCACGTCCATGCGGGAGCGGACGGACGCGGGCGTCCAGAAGCTGGCGGCGGCCAAGCGGGCGGCCAAGGTGTTCCTGGACCAGCTGCAGCTGGCGGACGATCTGACCGGCCGCCACGACCAGGCGGCGGTGGTCTGGTTCAACGACACGGCCAAGCTCGAGCAGGGGCTGACCAGCGATCGGGCGCTGCTGAACGCGGCGATCGACCGCGTGCCGATGATCGAGGGCACGCGGATCGACGAGGGGCTGAAGGTCGCCAACCAGGAACTCTTGCACCCCACGCGGCGCAAGGTGGAGAACCAGCCGGTCGTGATCCTCCTGTCCGACGGCCTGCCGAACCGCTCCACCAACGAGGACGCGATCCGCGCCGCGGACGCGATGAAGCGCGACGGCGTGCTGGTCTTCTCGGTGGGCGTCGGCAAGAACGACGAGATTTTCCGCGAGCTGCTCAGCCGGATCGCGTCCCAACCGAGCGACTTCTACGAGTCGACCTCCGGCGACGATCTGAACGCGATCTACCAGACGATCGCCGGGCAGGTGGTGTGCAAGGGGCGGCGGAGGGACGGGTAGGGGAGGGACGGGTAGCGGCGTGCCGCTGCAGTGTGGCGAAAGACTACTGTGATCTGGCGCTGGATCACGGGGATGTAGCGCTAGATCACAGTGATCTTGCGCTGGTTCACTGTGATCTAGCGCCCGGCCAGTACCGCCCCGCGCACGGCAGCGTCACCGCGATCGCCCGGTAGATCTCCGCCAACTGCTCCGCGTCCGGCGCCAAGTGGAACGT
>JBDTSC010000350.1:0-4234 GCA_039931375.1 Ardenticatenales bacterium | reverse complement strand
CGTCCGAGCAGCCCAGGTTCTGGACCTCGATCCACGAATCACAGACGTCGTCCTGGCCCTCGAAGTTGAGGATCGGCAGGTGCACCTGGTTCGCCAGCTGGGTGTTCGGGTCGATGATCGACGCACAGTCCAGCGGCGTCTCGACGATCGCGCTTGTGCGGCTGAACGTGTTCAGCTGGATGTTGAAGCCGTCGTAGTGGACGGTGCCATCGATCGGGATGATCGTCCCGGTCCGCAGCGCGCCCTGGATCCGCACGGCGTACTCGACCGTCACGCTCGCGCCGACGGCGATCGTGCCGTCCCACGTCATCTGCGTCGCCGTGCTCGTGCACGCGCCGCCGCCGACGAGGACGCGGCACCCTTGCCCGATCACGGTCGGCGGCAGGATGGCCTCCCACTCGGGTCCCGGGTTGTTGCCCTGCGCCGTGAACGCTTTGGGGCCGGTGTTGCTGAACGTCTGGCTCACCGTCAGGTAGTCGCCGACGCCGACGCACTCGGCGTTGTCCTGCAGCGGCGACAGCGCCGCCGCCTCGAGCGCGTCGAAGGACGGCGCCGGATCGACAGCCGGGTCGGCGTTCACCGTCGGCGACGCCGCCAGCGCCGCGGCTGCGGCCCCGACGATGTGCGAGACGATCGGGTCGTCGATCAGCACGTCCGCGCCGGCGCGCACGTTTGTCGCCTGCGTGGCCGTGTTGTTGGCCGCGTTCGGGTCGGCCAGGCAGTCGCCGTTCGTGACGGCGGCGGAGGACGACAGCGGGGCGCCGGGGCTGCCGGGGCAGATCGCGGGCGAGCACGCGGTCAGCGCGCTGACCGTGGCTTGGATCGTCACGGTGTAGCTCGTGGGCAGCGCGGTGGCGCACTGGTTGGCGGCGCCGACCGTGCCCAGGCTGCACGTCACGACCTGGCCCGCGGCCGAGCACGTCGGCCCGGCCGGCGCGACGGTGGCCGAGACGAACGCCAGGTGGCTGTCGAGGGTGTACGTGGCGATCGTGTTGACGGCGTTGGACGGCCCGGCGTTCGCGACGACGGAGCTGTACGTGAGGCTCGTGCCGGCCGTGACGGGGTCCGGCGTGTCGGTGAGGGTGATCGAGGTGTCCGCCCGCGCCTGCGCCGTGGTCACGGCCGAGGGGGTGTTGTTCGCGCTGTTCGGGTCCGTCGTCACCGAGGAAGTGCTGGCGTTGTTCGTGACGTTCACGTTGCACGCCACGTCCGCGCACAATCGCACGACGATCGTCACCGAGCGCACCGCTGTCGGCGTCGTGGCGCCGGCCCAGGTGCAGCTGACGGTGCCGCTGCCGTTGACGGCCGGCGTGGTGCAGCTGCCGCCCGCCGACGGCGTGGCCGACTGGAAGCGCGTCGTGGTCGGGATCGTGTCGGCGATGACGACGGTCTGCGCGTCGGACGGGCCGTTGTTCGTGCTGTTGATGACGTACGTGATGTTCGTGCCGGCCACCGCCGGGTCGGGCGAGTCCGTCTTCGTCGCCGCCAGATCGGCCTGGGCGATGACGGCCGTCGTCGCGGTGGCCGAGTTGTTCGCCAGGTTGGGGTCGGTGGTCGTGGTCGTGGCGTTGGCGGTGTTCGACAGGACGGCGCCGTTGAGGACGCTGGGCAGGACGCGGACGATGATGGCCAGCGTGCGCTGCGCCGACGGCGCCGTGCCGCCCGCCCAGCTGCACGAGACCGTGCCCGCGGACCCGACGGCGGGCGTGCTGCACGACGCGCCGGCGCTGGCGGTGGCCGAGACGAACGTCGTGCCGGCCGGCAGGATGTCGCTGACGGCGACGGCCTGCGCGTCGGACGGGCCGTTGTTCGTGATCGTGATGTTGTAGGTGAGGTTGTTGCCGGCGATGACGGGATCGGGCATGTCGATCTTGACGGTCAGGATGTCCGCCTGGGTGCTGACCGTTGTCGTCGCGGTGGCGCTGTTGTTGCCGGGCGTCGGGTCCGTCGTGGCCGAGGAAGTCGTGGCCGTATTCGCGAGCGTCGTCCCGAGCGGGGTGTTGGCGGCGACGAAGACCACCAGCGTGAGCGTGCGCGTCGCGCCGGGGATCGTCGCGCCCGCCCAGCTGCAGCTGATCGCCCCCGTCCCGCCGACGGCCGGCGTCGAGCACGACGCGCCCGCGCTGGGGGTGGCCGAGACGAACGTCGTGTTCGCGGGCACGTTGTCCGACAGGGTGACGGTCTGGGCGTCCGACGGGCCGTTGTTCGTGATGACGATGCTATAGGTGAGGTTGTTGCCGGCCACGACGGGGTCGGGGACGTCGTTCTTGGTGATCCCCAGGTCCGCCCGCGTGCTGACCGTCGTCGTCGACGTGGCCGAGTTGTTGCCGGGCACGTTGTCCACCGACGTCGATGTCACCGTCGCGGTATTCGCGATCGTCGCGCCGTTCGCCGTGCTGGCCGCCACGGTCACGACGATCGTCACGCTGAACGTACCGCCGTTGGCCACGCTGCCGATCGCGCATGTGACCGTTGTGGTGCCGCTGCACGATCCGACGGACGGGGAGGCGGAGACCAGCGTCGTACCGGCCGGCAGCGTGTCCGCGACCGAGACGCCGGTGGCCGTGGTCGGCCCGTTGTTTACGCCGTTGATCGTGAACGTCAGGTTGCTGCCGGCGACGACCGGGTCGGGCGCGTCCACCTTCGATGTCAAGGCCGGATCGGCGCCGGACGGGGCGTTGGTGGGGGTATTCGTTGGGGTGTTCGTCGGCGTGTTCGTCGGCGTATTGGTCGGCGTGTTCGTCGCCGTGTTGGTCGGGGTATTGGTCGGCGTGTTGGTCGGCGTGTTGGTCGGCGTGTTGGTCGGTGTGTTCGTCGGCGTGTTCGTCGGCGTGTTCGTCGCCGTGCTGGTGGGAATGCTCGTCGGCGTGTTCGTCGGAGCGGCGTTCGGCGTGAGGGAAAAGTCGTCGACCGATTCGCCGTCATCCGAGCTGGTAGCGTTGAGGTCGCTCCAACGGAGCCAGAACGTGGCGCCGTTGGCGATCGACAGGCCGGTGATCGTCGACGACAGCGCGGTCCGGTTGGCCGACGCGTTACCGTCGAGCGCTCCGACGGTCGGTCCCGTCGTCGGCGACGTGAAGTCCAGGCTGTCGAAGTCGGTCCACGTACCCGTCGTCAGCGACGTGGCGTCGAGGCTGTACTGGAAGTCGAGGCGGTCGACGCGCGCCAACGCGCCAAGCCGCCACTGCTCGCCGGTGTAGGCGATGGCCAGCGAGGCGATCGTCGAGCCCGTGTTGTTCGTGAACGAGCTGCCGATCGTTGGGATGAGCGAGCCGCTCTGGAGGCCGCCGAAGGCGCGTTCGGGGAGTAAGGCAGCGCCGAAACTGTACGTATCGCCGGCGTTGCCGCTGCCGGTACCCGCCGTGTAGTTCCCATCGGCGTTTGTTCCGCTCTCGGAGAACGTCCACCCATTCGGCGTCGTGCTCGACGTCCCGGTGGTCGCCAGCGTGTCGAAGTTCTCCGTCACCGGCGAGCCCATCGTCGTCAACGACACGGCCGGCGGAACGTTCAGCGGTCCCGCCACGCGCTTCGGGCCGAAGCCGTCGATGTCGCGGCCGGCGACGGTGCCGGGACCGGCGGCGCGGGCCAGGGCGACGGCGGCCAGCACCGCCGCTAGGCCAATCGAGTACCACGTTCGCTGCATGCGCATGGGGCGTTCTACCTCTACCTTGTCCGGGTGGACGACGGGGCGGGGCGCCAAAGGCCTGACGTGGCCGACCGGCGATCGCGATGTTGTCGGATGAAACGCAAGACGCCCGCCTGCGGTGGGCGGGATTGGAGTACGCGATATGAAACGCGATGTGACGCTTGGAGATACCGGGCGCCGGGTCAAGAACCGTTAATCCGGTCCGCCGCTTACGGCAGGTGGGATCCGCCAGGGCGGAAGTGGGGCTCGGCGGCACACCGCGAGGGACCGGCGCCGCCCGGGCGACGCGCGATGCCGGGGCAAGGCCGGGGCAAGGCCACAGCATCACAGGGTACTCCGTCCGGATCACAGTGATGTTGCGGCCAAATCACAGTGATGTGCGGCCAAATCACTGTGATGTTGCGGCCAGATCACCGTGATCCTTCGGGATCCCGCGGCGACCTAGCCTCGGACGGCCTCGAACCCGCCGGCACGCGCCGCCTGGAACGCGAACGGCGCCCGGCGCGCCTGTAGTGGCCGCGCCGGGCGCCGGATGCGCCTGAGAATCGGGGACGATCAGCGGTACGTGATGTCCACCGACCAGTTGTT
>JBDTSC010000349.1:0-4243 GCA_039931375.1 Ardenticatenales bacterium | reverse complement strand
CCGGTTCCACAGCCGTCGGGCTGGGCGATGGCGTCGGCGTCGGAGGCGTCGTCGAGGCCGTCGGTGTGCCCGCGGTCGTCGCATCGCTCGCCGGCGTCCCATCGCCGGCTGTACCCGCCGCCGCCCCAGCGCCTTCCACCGGCGCGAGGCCGGCCGCCTCCCGCAGACTCTCCGGCCAGTCGTACCGCGAAACCACGTTCTTCTCGGAGCTGGACACGTAGATCTGCCCCTCGGGGCTGACCGCGATGCCGATCGGCTGCAGCAGGCCCGTCGGGTCGTTCTCGAGGTCGAGCGTGCCCAGGACCGTACCGTTCGAGGCGTAGATCCAGACGCGCGAGCCCTGGGGGTCCGTCACGAGGATCGTGTGGCCCGGCCCGATCGCCACGTAGGCCTTGTGCGCCACCTCCTTGCTGCCCCAGCCGTCCACCGTCCAAGCGCGGGCGAAGCTTAGGTCCTTGTTGAAGACCTCGATGCGTAGGTTCCACAGGTCGGCCACGACCATCTCGCCCGTCTCCGCGTCGAACGCCACCGATACCGGCTCGTTGAACTCGCCCTCGCCCGGCCCTTCGTGGCCGATCGAGCGGACGGGCACGAGCGCCTTGTCCAGCATGACGATCCGCTTGTTGCCCGTGTCCGTGAAGAAGATCGAACCGTCCGGCCCGACCGCGACGTCGCGCGGCCCGAACAGCTTGTCCAGGTCCGCGTCTGCACTCGCCGGCACGCCGCCGGTGCCGAACGCCTGCTCCGTCCAGCGATCGGCGCGGTAGACCAGGATCCGGTTGTTCCACGTGTCGGCCACGTACACCGCCCCGTCCGGACCGACCCCGATGCCCCACGCGCTGGGCTGCATGCCGGCGTCCTTGTCGCCGTACTCGAGCACCGGCGCGTCGATGCTCTGGATCGTCGTCCCGTCCGCCGCAAGGTGGACGATCCGCCGGTTGCCGTGGTCCACGACGTACAGCGTGCCGTCCGGCGCGAGCGCGATGTCCTTGGGCGCGTCGAACGCCAGGCCGTCCGCTTCCGTGATCGTTTGGGCCACCTTAAACGGTACGCTCGTATCGGGCGCCTCTTCGATCGGCACGTTCTTCATCCAGTCCGGCCAGTCCTGGCCGGACGCCACGAACTCCTTGGCGGAGGTCTTCTTGACCCAAAGCTTCATTTTGGCGTGGTAGAACCAGTCGTCCAGCGACTTCTGAACGAGCGGCTTGGCCGTCGGATCGACCACGTATTCGCGGTGGAAGATGATGCGCAGCAGGTTCGATCGCAGCGCGGGGATCATCAGGGTGTCGCGGATCCGCTGCCACGTCAGGCCCTTGTAGCCCTCGTTCGGCCAGTACATCCGGTTCACCTCGACGGCGACGAAGTCCTTGCGCAGGTACGGTTCGAAGTTGCCGTAGTTCGGCGAGCCGACGAGCACCGCGTCCAGTTCTTTGAGGCCCGCCACGTCGACCGTCTTGCCCTCCGCCAGATACTTCGGGTCCTGGCGCCAATCGCTGCAGGCATCCTCGGCCGGGCAACCCTGGCCGACGAGGCACATGAGGTCCGCGCCGAGGCCGCGCGCGCGGGGCGGGCAGATGTTCCGGAAGTACCACGTGAACGGCCAACTCACCTCGTTGTCGAACCCGAGCTTGAGCGGCTTGTCCGGGCGCGCCGTGTCCATCTTCTTCAACAGGTTGTACGTCGTCTTGTCGTCCGGCGTGCCGTGGGCGTACACCAGGTACTCCGTGGCCACCTCGCTGTTCTTGAAGTTCGCGACAAGGGAGTAGCCCGCGCTCACCGTCAGGCCGAACAGCATCAGCGCCGCCGTCACCGACTTGCGCCGCTGCCGCGCCTCCAGTTGGGCGCCCAGCGACCGCACCGCCGCCATCGCGACGATGACGATCACGATCGCGACGCCCCACCCGACGGCCGCCGGGCGAGGTGCGGCCGCCGCCGCCAGCGACGTCGTGCGCGCCACGAGGCCGGCCAACAGCGCCAGCGCCGCCAGCGTGGCCACCGTGATCTGCCAGCCCTTCGCCCGCCACACGGACCAGTCGAGGCCCGTCGCGCCGCTGAGGACGTCGCCGACGAATCGGCCGGACAGGAAGATCATCGGCACGGCCATGTGGGTGATGAGCCACGGCATCTTCTCGCCGGCCCAGCTGAAGATCCACCACACGCCCAGCATCCAGACGATGACCATCGGCGCGAAGACCCACGCCGCCGCGGACGGCTGGGCCGGGTCGCCGCTGTCGTTGCCGCGCCCGAACAACAGCGCCGGCCGCCGCGCGTACACCGTGATCGCGCACGCGGAGAGGATCATCGGCAGCCATTCGTACAGCGGGCCGATCACGAGGATGTAGAAGTACCACGGCTGGCCGCCGCGCTGGACCGTGTGTTGGGACCACCAATACTTCAACGAGCGGGCGAACCCGTTCGCCAGATCGTTCTCTTGGAACCACGTGGTGAAGAGCGCCACGTACAGGATCACGAACAGCACCGCCCCGAACGCGACCATGTCGTACGGCAGCGCGTTCAGCTGCGCCAGGATGCCGCTGCGCGGGCGGGCCATCGCCAACAGCGCCGCGCCGACGGCCAGCGCCAGGACGATGCCGGAGCCGACGGCCAGCGGTTCGGCGGCCGCCGTGAGGTTCTGGACATCCTCCGCGCCGCGCGTCAAGAGCGCGAACGCGACCAGGCCGATGCCAAGCCCGAACGCCGGCGGCCAGAAGCGGCCGATGAGGCGCGCGGCAAAGAGTCCTTCGCTCCGGCGGCGCATGGACGCATCCGCCGCGACGCCGGCCGCCCCGAGCGCGAACAGCACGCCGCCGATGATCGCGCTCCAGCGTTGCCATGCCACGAACCGATCGGCGGTCGCCGCGTATTGGACGGACATGTCGAACGCGAGCATCGCCAGGCCGAGCACGGCCAGGATGGCCCAGACGTGGTCGCGCGGAACCCGCGTCACGGCCCAAATTCCGACGGCGGCCACGGCGGCCACGGCCGCGATCTGCCAGCCGTAGTACGCGCTGTCGAACGCCGTCGCCAGCGGGCGGCTGATCAGACCCTCGGCCACGACCACATAGAAGAGCGCCGCCGTGCCGCCCGCCACGAGCAGTCCGAGCCGATCGCCGGCCGCCGGCAACGGCACGAACGAGCCGATGGCGGCGATGGCCACGAGCGGCGTGCCGGCCGCCATCAGGCTGACGGCGATCTTGCCGAGGTACCACGCGAACGTCCCGGATCCCGCCTGCGGATCGGCCGCCAGCCGCAGCACGACGCCGACGAGCACGAGACCAAGGCCCACCATGAGCGGCGTGCGCCAGTCCCGGGACGATTCGAGGTTCGTCGCGCGTCCGAAGAGGGGCACAAGCCCGCCGAGGGCCACGACCAGCGCGGCGCCGATCGCCGCCAGCTGCCACGCCGGCAGCGTGGAGGGCGTCAACGCGTCGCCGATCGCCGGCAAGCTGGCGGCGGTGCGGACGCCGTACGCGGCGGCGCCGATCAGCACGGCGGCGCCGAGCCGCAGCGCCCACGGCCGCCATGTGTCCGCCCGCTGTCCGGACCACTCGACCCACAGCGCGATCGCGATGAACGAAACGAGCATGAAGCCGGTGATGTAGGACATCTCGGCGGACGTGATCCCGATCAGGCCGCCGACGAAGGCGACGACGATCCACTCGCCGCGCCGGCTGTCCAGGTAGCGTACGAAGCCGATGAGCATGAGCACCGTCGCCAGCTCGACCGGGATGTCGTGGCGGATGTAGCGCGAGTACATCATGACGCTGGGCGAGAGGAGCAGCATCGTGCCGCAGACCAACGCGCCGAAGCGGCCGAGCCATTTGCGAAGCAGCAGCGGCGAGAGCACGAGCAGCGTGCCCGAGATCGCGCCGAAGAGACGGGCCGTAAAGTCGCTCACCCCGAACAGCAGGTACATGAGCGCGGTCCAGTGGTACAGGATTGGACCGTGCATCATCGGGTCGTGTCGGTAGCCCTTGCCGACCGCGAGCTGCCACGAATAGAACGTGTGCAGGCTCTCGTCGTGCGACATACCGCGCTTACCGAGCAGGTAGAGGCGCGTGAAGACGGTCGCGAGGAACACGATCGTCCAGCCGATCGTCTCCCAGTTCCAGCGCCACTCGGCGATGAACGTCCGCATCGCCTCGGCGCGCCGCGAACGGCGGCGCGATCGAAGCGCCGCGGCGGCGGCGGAGGCGTCCATGGGCTCGTCGGCGAGGGCGTCGACGGGGACGTCGACGGGGAC
>JBDTSC010000348.1:0-4248 GCA_039931375.1 Ardenticatenales bacterium | reverse complement strand
CCCTCACCCCTCACCCCTCACTCAATCACAAGGCAACCCCCCCGCGATCTCCCGATAAATCCGCACCAAATCCTCCGCCCCAGGCGCGTTGAAATGCCGCGCCGGGTCGCCGGCGATGTACTCCAGGAGCGCGGTGTCCGCGTCGGCGCCGATCGAGATCGTGTAGACGGTGGCTTTGACGTCGCCGCGGCGGAAGGCGGCGGCTTCGTTGTAGACGTCCTGGACGGGCGAGCCGGCGTGCTTGCCGTCGGTGAGCAGGATCAGGACGGCCTCGCGGTCCGCGGACGCCTCGCGCGATTCGAACAGGACGCGGGCCTTGCGCAGGACGAGGTCGATGCGCGTGCCTTCCGCGCTGGACAGCTTGTCGAGGCCGCCGAGCAGGGCGGCGCGATCGTCCGTCCAGCTCTTGACGATGTCGGCGGCGCTGTTGAAGCCGACGATCGCGCCGCGGGACGGGGGCAGTTGGAGGTAGCCGACGAACTCGCGGGCGGCCTCGATGGCGCGGGTGAGCTTATCGCCCGCCATGCTGGTCGAGGTGTCGATCGCCAGGACGACGTCGAACGGGCGGCTCGGGGTGCAGTAGTTCTTGTAGGCGACGGGCAGGAAGACGTGGACTAGGCCGTCCGGCGTCGGCGGGACGCGCGTGGCGGTGGGCTCCACGGTCGGGATCGGGGTGCCGGGGGCGACGACCTCGACCTCGGGCACCGTGAAGGGGCGCGAGGCGACGGTGCCGTCGGCGTCGATGTAATCGGCGTACGCCAGCTTGCTGACGGCGTGCAGGCCCAGCTGGTCGGCGCGAATCTTGTAGGTGGCCGTCCAGCCGCCGCCCGGCAGCCGGTCGACGCGCCACAGGAGCGACGCGCTGCCGACGGTGGTCGGCGGCGGGACGGCGGAATCCTGGACGTAGCTGAACGCGGCGGGCATGAGGACGCTGACCTGCATGTCGCGGATCTCGCCCGGCGCGCTCAGGCTGCCGGCGATCCGGCGGTACGCCTCGCGCAGGTCGTCGGCCGTGGGGGAGTCGAAGTAGCGCTCCGGGTCGCCGGCGACCTGCTGTAGCTGGATCCGCGCGGTGGCCTGGACGCCGATGCCGATCGCGAAGATCGTCGTGCCGGCGGCGCGGGCGCGGTCCGCGGTCTCGACGGGCGTCTCGGCGGTCAGGGCGTTGTGCTCGCCGTCCGTCACGAGGACCATCACGGGCGTGGCGTCCGCGCGGTGCCGCGGGCCGGTCAGCTCCGCCTGCGCGCCGTCGATCGCCGAGGTGAGATCGGTCCATGTGGTGTAGGCCGGCGGGATGGGGATCGCGTTCACGGCCGCCAGGACGGCCGCCTGGTCGTTGGACAACGGCTGGTTCACGTCGACCCGCGATTCCAAGCTGAGCGCGGGCGTGTAGAACGTCAGCACCGCTACCTGATGGACGCTGAAGTCCGTCAGCTGCACGAAGGTGCGGATCGCCTCGATCGCTGGCGCGAAGAGGCTGTTGTCGCGCATGGACGCCGAGCGGTCCAGCAGGAGGACGATGTCGGCCGGCGTGACGTCGCCGCCGGCGGGGGGGCACGAGCCGGCGACGTTGAGCGTGACGTCGACGGTGGCGCCGAGGGGGACGCGGGGAGGGGTGGCGGTCATGGTGGTGGTGGCGGTGCAGGTGGTGGTGAGGGTGGCGGGGTCGGCCGCGTCGCTTGGGACGACGTCGGCGTTGACGCCAGGGGCGGCGAGGACCGACCGCGCGAGGGGATGCGCGTTGGCCTGGAGGCCGAGGGCGAGGACGGCGGTCATGGCGAGAGCGAGAAGCGGGCGGGGGGACGGTGTCATGCGATCACCTCACGGGGGATGGACGGGGGAGGGACGGCGGAGGGATGCGGGGATGTGGATAAAGGAAGGGGGTGGGGGAGCAATAACTGTACCAGGGCGCGCAAATCGGGCGCCGCGGGACACGGCACGGTCGCAGAGAGCGATCACCGCCCGCCCTGGGCGGCGCACACGCCGATCGGTGCGGATCGCCTCGCGACGCCGCCGGCCGTGGTGTTACAATCGCCCCATGTCCACGCCCCCCGACCCCGCCTTCGACGACCCCTTCTTCGCCGCCGCCGCCGCCGAGTCGTCCGCCGCGTCGGCCCCCGACGCCCGCGCCGTATCGGCCGCCGACGCTCGCTCCGCCGCCGCCAAGCGCCTGCTCGATGGCCTGAACACCGCCCAGATGGACGCCGTCTCCGCGGACGAGGGGCCGGTGATGGTGCTGGCGGGTCCGGGGTCGGGCAAGACGAGCGTGCTGACGCATCGGGTGGCGTGGCTGGTCGAGGTGCTGGGCGTCGCGCCGTGGCAGATCATGGCGGTCACGTTCACGAACAAGGCGGCGCGCGAGATGCGCAGCCGGCTGGAGCGGCTGATCGGGCCGCAGGCGCTCGGGCAGGTGATGATCGGCACGTTCCACGCGATCTGCGCGCGGATCCTGCGGATCGAATCCGAGACGCTGCCGTTCGAGGGCAACTTCGTGATCTTCGACAGCGACGACCAGCAGAAGCTGGTCAAGCGCGCGCTGGACGAGATGAACCTGGACCCCAAGCAATACCGCCCGACGGCGATCCTGTCCACGATATCCAACGCCAAGAACGAGCTCATGCGCCCGCCGGCCTACACGCCGCCGACGTACTGGCACGAGATCGCCGCGCGCGTGTACGTCCGCTACCAGGAGCTGCTGCGCTCCAGCAACGCCGTCGACTTCGACGACCTGCTGCTCGAGACGGCGGAGCTGATGCGGGACAACGTCGTGGTCCGCGACAAGTACCGCGCCCGCTATCGGCACCTGCTGGTGGACGAGTTCCAGGACACGAACACGGCGCAGTACGCGCTGCTCAAGGCCCTCGCGTCCGTCGAGCTGCCGGACGCGCCGCACAACCTGTTCGCCGTCGGCGACGAGGACCAGAGCATCTACCGCTGGCGCGGCGCGGACTGGCGGAACATCGAGCGCTTCCGGCGCGACTTCCCGGGCGCGCACACCGTCCTGCTCGAGCAGAACTACCGCTCCACGCAGACGATCCTGGACGCCGCCCAGGCCGTGATCAGCCGCAACCCCCACCGCACGCCCAAGGCGCTGTGGACCGAGCGCGGCCAGGGCGCCGGCATCCAGCTGTTCGAGGCGTACGACGAGTCCGAGGAAGCCGCCTTCGTGGTCCACCAGGTCGAAAAAACCGTCCGCGGCGGCGGCAAGTTCGGCGACGTGGCCGTGATGTACCGCACGAACGCGCAGTCCCGCACGCTGGAGGACGCGCTCGTGCGCAAGCGGATCCCGTACCAGCTGGTCGGCGGCACCCGCTTCTACGACCGCCGCGAGATCCGCGACGTCCTGGCGTACCTGCGCCTGGTCCACAACCCGCTGGACGAGGTCGCCCTGCAGCGCGTGATCAACGTCCCGACCCGCGGCATCGGCGACAAGGCGTGGGGCACGCTGTCCGCGGCGGCCATGACGTGCGGCGTGCCGCTCTGGCCGGCGCTGCAGCTCATCGCCGCCGACGCGCTGGCGGACATCTCGCCGGCCACCGCCGCGATCCCGGTGGACGCCCGCACCCGCAAGGCCCTCGGCGGCTTCCACGACCTCCTCGCATCCCTGATCAACGCCCGCGAGCAGCTGGACGTCACCGCGCTGCTCGGCCTCATCCTGCAAACGACCGACTACGCCAAGCACCTGCGCGACGGTACGGACGAGGGCGAGGAGCGCTGGGAGAACGTCGTCGAGCTGCGCAACGTGGCCGTCGATTTCGAAGCGATGCCGCCGCGCGAGGGCCTGGCCGCGCTGCTGGAGAGCGTCGCCCTCGTCGCGGACGTCGACGCGCTGGACGCCAAGGCGTCCGCGGACCGCGTGACGCTGCTCACGCTCCACGCGGCCAAGGGGCTCGAGTACCCGACCGTCATCATCACCGGCCTCGAGGAAGGCCACATCCCGCACAGCCGCTCCGTCGACGACCCCGACGGCCTGGCCGAGGAACGCCGCCTCTTCTACGTCGGCATCACCCGCGCCGAACGCACGCTCATCCTGGTCCGCGCCCACCGCCGCACGGTGTACGGCCAGACGGACGTGCGCGAGCCCAGCCGCTTCCTCCTCGACCTGCCCCTCGAGGTCATGGACGCCCCCGCCCCGCCCCCCGGCGTCCGCGGCAGCCCCGCCCACGCCCGCGCGACGGCGTGGCCCAGCGAGCGGCGCGGCGGCGGCCGGACCGGTGGCGGCGCGATGGGCGGCGCGTCGACGAGCGG
>JBDTSC010000347.1:0-4255 GCA_039931375.1 Ardenticatenales bacterium | reverse complement strand
GGCGTCCCCGGCGTTTCGAGCGGCGACCAAAGCGTCGGCGTCGGAGCGGTCGGGCGCAGGATGGCGATGTCCGTCGGGATCGGCGCGGCGCCGAGGCACGCGGCGGCGATCGCGACGTCGTCGTGGTCGATGGCGCCCGACAGGTCGAGGTCGGCGCGTGGGTTCCAGCGGCCGCGCGCGTCGCCGGGGACGCTGCCGAGCGCCTTGTATACCGTCGCCACATCCCACCCGTCGACAGCGCCGTCCGCGTTCACGTCGCAGCGATCGCCGCCGGCCGTCGACGGGCGGCTTGTGACCGGGTTCGTTTCGGCATCGGCGACCACCGCCAACGGACCGTCGGACGCAAGCGACACCCAGCCGCGCCACGGGGCGCTGACGAGGTCGGAGGCGTAGAGCGCGTAGCACTCGCCGGACGCCAGCGCCAGGACGTGGCCGCCGGTCGCCTGGCCGCCGTCGTCGTGCAGGGCGATGCCGATGCTGACGCTTCGCGGCCCGGCGTTCTGCAGGTAGATCACCGTCTCCAGCCCCGCCTTGTTTGCGGTGTCGGCGTCCTCGTTATGCGCCTGCGCCACCGTGTACACATACCGCTCCGGTCGCGTCCGGCCGCGCGCGACATCCGCCAGCGGCACGGCGTCGTAGTCGGCGACGTCGAGGACCTGGACGTCGTTCACGTTGAGGCAGCTGCGGCCGACGGAGACGCCGATCGGCGCCGCGACGTCGGCGAGGGGCATGCCGCCGAACGCGCCATCCGTGCTCAGCGCGACGATCAGCCGGCGCCACGTCGCGCAGCCGCCGACGAGGTCGGCGTCGCCGCACAGCACGTCGGCGCCCGTACGCGCATCGCCCGGCGCGATCCCGAGCGCGTCCAGCGATGCGCCGCGAAAGCCGATGGCGACAGCGGACATAACGTTCGCGTTGCGGTCGAAGATGAAGTCCCAGCTCTTACCCGGCGCGATCAGCGGCGAGCAGACCACCGCGCTGGGCCCCGCGCACGCCGGGTCGATGAACGCCGGCTCGCCGAACGTCACCAGCGCGAACTGGGCGCCTTCGGCGTCCCGGTTCGTCACCCGCACCGCCGCGTCGCACATACTGTCGAGGCCCATGTACGTGACGACCGGCGCGAACCACGCCGCCTGCGCGAGCCGGCCCTCGGCGGCCCCGACGGGCGGCGGCTCGGTTACGGGCAGGTCACACGGCGGCAGGCTGGCGAACGCCGCCGTCGGGCCGTCGATCGGCTGCGCGGCGGCGGCGGCGATCTCATCGCCCGGAATGTCCGCACCGAAAACGGTGCCGCGGCGGACGATGACGGAGGCGACGAGGGCGCCGTACGGCCCCGCGCTCGCGCCGGCGCCGACGTCCGTCGGGACGATGATGGCCGAGCTCACGGCATTGTCGAGAACGCCCGGGACATCACGAATCGCGATCACGTCCGACTCGTTCGGCCCGGTCAGCCAACAGCCGCGGCCGACGAGCCCGTTGTGGTCGTAGACGAGGAGGGAAAAGCCGAACCCGCCCGGCGCCGCGCCGACCATCGACACCGCCAGCTCGACGTCGAGTCCGAACGTGTCGAGTGCGTGCATCGCCCCCGGCACGGCCAGAGCGGCCACGTCGGCGACACGCGTGGCGCTGACGACCGTCCGCGCCGTCACGGCGTACGCTTGCAGCTCGACGCCGCCGAGCCCGGGCGCGCGGCGGGCGACCTGCACGGTCGCCGGCAGCCGCGCGTCGGCCGCTGGGGTGTCGTCGTCGCCCGCCAACCCGTCGATGCGTGCCAGCACCGGCCATCCAACACCGCCGTCCGGGTCGAGGGCGGGATCGAGGTTGACCGTCTGGCTGAGCGTCGCGCTGCCGCCCGGGCAGAGGACATCGCCCAGCACCGGCGTGCCCGCCTCGTTGCCCTCGATGAGCGTTAAGCGGGGCCGAATCGCGGCAGCGCCGGCGTTGGTGACGTGCGCCGACACGCGGTTGCCGCCGAAGTCGAGGAGGATCGCCGCGTATCGCGGCCCAGCCGGCTCCGCCGCCGCCCCGCCATCGCCCGTCTCGGCGGCCGACGTGACTTCGAGCGTCGTGTCCGCGCCGACGGACACCTCGGCCGCGACGGCGAACGGCTGGCCGGACTCGATGATCGCCGCGCCGCGCCACGGGGCGGCGACGATCGCGTCCAGATCCACGACGCCCGCGTCGCCCGGTTGGATGAGCAGCGTGCGCTCCGTCGCGTCCGGCGCGCACGCGTCCGCGGCCTGCAGGCGGACGGTCGCCTGGGCGATGCGGCGGCCCACGTTCTGGATGTACAGCAGCGAACGCGCCTCCGCCGGCGGCGTCGTGGTCCGCGCCAAGCCCGCCACGACGGCGCGATATGCGGCTCCGGCGCCGCTGGGGACGCGCGGGGCGGCGTACGCGGCGACGGACTCGGCGGGCGGGAAGGTCAGCGTCGGGCAGGTGCGGAACGCCTGGACGCGCAGCGGTTCGCCGGCCATCCGCCCGAGCGGCAGCCCCTGCCACGTCCCGCCCGCCGCCCACGCGTCCAGGAACGCGGTCCAGGCGGCGCTGTCCGCGCGCACCGTCTCGTGCAGCGCCTCGCACAGCCGGTTCGCGCTGACATCGTCCACCGTGGTCCCATCGTCCACGAGGTCAGCCAGGCGAGCCGAGGTCACGCTGAACAGCAGCGCGGCCCGCCGGCCGACGCGTTGGGGCTCGATTCGCTGAAGGGCGCGGAACGACCCGCCGCCGGGGGTTGCCGTCGGGTTCGGGTCCTCGCCGGGGGGGATGACCGGACCGACGAGGTGCCAGGCGCTGCCGGGCTGGATCAGCCCCGTGCACACGATCCCGATGGGGAAGCTGTGCTGCGGATCGCCGACCTCACCGGCCGACGCGCCGCCGAGGACGACCAGCACGCCCTGCGTCGGACCGTCGCCGACGTTCTGGACGTCGATCCAGGCCGAGCAGACGTCGTCGCGGCGAAGCATGTCCAGGACGGGCAGGGCGTACACAGGGCCGGGCGCGGCCTGGGCGGCGACGCGCGCGCCGCCGAGCGGGGATCGGCCCGAGCCCGTCGCCGAGCCGGACGGCCCGACGCCCGGGCCGCCGCGCCGCTCGACGCTGGCGACGCCCGCGAGGGCAGCGAAGGTGGCGACGGTCGTGAGCACGAGGACGACGAGGGCGGGAGCGTACGATGTGGGCGGGCGTCGCATGGGCGGTCTCCAGGGGTGCGAAGCGGGGGATCGACGGCGCTCAGGCGGCGCTCGCGCCGCGTTTGGGCGTCTGCTATTCTCCGCGCGGCCCGCCCCAACTGCGCGGAGCACCGACGACAGTAGGATGCGCGAGCGCACGGCGCTAGCGCAAACCCGTCCCAAGGAAGGGAACGAAGAGTGGTCTCGACCGACGGATCGACTCGACCGGGCATGCGCCGCCTGCTGTTCATCGCGGGTGTCCTTGTCGCCATCGCCGGCATTCAACTGTTCGTGATGACGGAGCACACGGCCGCGTACTTCGCCTGGACGATCGCGCCCCCCAAGAACCTCTATCTCACCGCGGCGTTCGTGGGCGCGGCGTACTGGGCCAGCGCGTGCCTCGAGATCGTGGCGGCCCGCGAGACCGACTGGTCCGTCCTGCGGCTGTCCATCCCCGCCGTGTTCACGTTTACCTCGCTCACGCTCGTCTACACGCTGATCCACATCGACCTGTTCCACCTCGGCCCCCCGCTGGGCGCGCCGGCCACGGGCATGGCGCTGGTGGCCGGCTGGGCGTGGCTGATCGTGTACGTGGCGGTGCCGCCGTGGCTGTCGTGGCAGTGGTGGAAGCAGGCGCGGGCGTTCGCGGACCGCGCCGCGTCCGGTGGGGCCGACGCGCGCGGCGACGGGACGCCCGCCGCCGCGGCGATCGCGACCGACGTGCCGTCCGCGCCGCATTCGCCGATCCCGCCTATGCTGCTCCGTGCGCTGCTGGCGCTGCAGGCCGCCGTGATGGGCGGCGTCGGCGTGGCCCTGTTCCTCCGCCCGTCCCTCGCGCCGTCGCTCTGGCCGTGGGCGCTGACGCCGCTGACGGCGCGCTCGATCGCGGCGTGGCTCATGGCGTTCGCGGTGGCCGCCGTCACCGCGGTGCGGGCGAACGATCTGCGGCGGGTGCGAGGGCCGATTATGGCCTACCTGGCGCTCGGCGTGCTGCAGCTCGTGGCCGTGGCGCGGTACGCGGGTGAGGTCGACTGGGCGTCGGCGGGGATGTGGGTGTACACGGCGTTCCTGGTCAGCGTCGTCGG
>JBDTSC010000346.1:0-4262 GCA_039931375.1 Ardenticatenales bacterium | reverse complement strand
CGGGTCTGACGAGCCTCGATTTCTCGGCGGCGGCCGGGCGAGGCATGCCGAGCACGGACAACTTCTTTAGCGACCAGTTGTCGATCTGCATCGAGCCGGCGGGATCGGGGAGCAGCGAATGCGCGGAGCTGGTCAAAGAACCACCGGGCAGCTTCATCGAACCGTCGCCGACGCCCACCCCAACCCGTACGACCAGCCCAACGCGCACGCGCGTCCCGACCCGGACGCCGCGCGGCGTCGCCACGGTGCCGCCGGCTCCAGCGACGACGGTGCCGGTCCGGCAGCTATTTGTGCCGCGGCTCGATCGACCGTAGGGCGCGTACGCGTATCTTCACGGCCTTGCGGGGCGTTCCCGCCAGCCACGGGATGGCCCCCGCGACGATCGCTGCGCCGAGCGCCAGCGCCCAGTCGTCGGGATCCAGCGGACGCAGGTGCAGCCTTGCCGCCGCTGCCGGCGTCTGGATCAGCAGCCACGAGGTCGCCAAGGTGCCGAGGCACATGAACCATGCCGCGCGTGATCGCATGCCGCTCAGCCCGGCCGTCACGCCGGCGCTGGCCAGAGTGAACGTCGCCAGCGCCATCGCACGGCCGTGATCGACGTCGGCGGCGCCGCCGACGCTGCGCAGGAAGCCGGCGGTGACGGCGGCGGCGACCAGCAGGCCGGTGACCACGATCGTCGTCCATTGGGCCCGGGCGAAGAACCGCGCCGGCCCGACCGACCGGGCGCGGGGCACGAGGTCGCTCGTCGGCAGCGCCTGGAAGACCAGCATCGCCGTCGGGTGGATCAGCACCTCGAGCCACACGATGTGGGTCGGCAGGTAGAGCAGCGGATAGCCGGCCAGCGGGATCAGCGCGGCGGTGATGACGAGCGGGATGTGCGTGATCAGCAGGTACTGGAAGCTGAGCTGAAGGTTCTGGAACAGCTGCCGGCCTTCACTGATCGCGCCGACGATCGTCCGGAAATTGTCGTCCATGAGGACGATCGCCGCGACCTCGCGCGCGCTGCGCGTGCCGCGCTCGCCCATCGCGACGCCGATGTCGGCCGCTTGAAGGGCCGGGACGTCGTTCACGCCGTCGCCCGTCACCGCGACGATCTCACCCAGCGCCTGCAGCGTCTTGACGAGCAGGAGCTTCTGGGCCGGCTTGGCGCGGGCCACGACATCGATGTCGCGCAGCGCCTCACCTTGGCCGTCGGCGACCATTCCCTCCAGCGCGTCGCCCAGGACGACCCGCGGCTCCGGACCGCCGAGCCCGACCGCGCGGGCTACGGCGGCGGCGGTGACCGGGTGATCGCCCGTCACCATGATCGTGTGGATGTCGGCCGCGCGGCACGCGGCCACCGCCTCACGCACGCCCTCGCGCACCGGGTCCTCGAACGCCAGGAGGCCGGCGAACCGATAGCCCGAGGCCGGCTCCGCTCGGACGTCCGCCGCCGCGTCGAGCGGCCGCCACGCGACGGCGATGACCTTGTGGGCGTCGGCAGCGAACGCCTGGATCGCAGCGGTGCGCTCGGCTTGCAGCGCAGCGTCGTCGGCATCGCACATCGCCAGGACCACCTCGGCCGCGCCCTTGGTCGCGACCCAGCGTTCGCCCGCCGGCGATTCGACGACGGCCGTCTCGCGCTGGCGGTCCTCGGTGAACGGGAACGTCGTCACCCGAACCGGCGCGGGCGCGATGCCCGTCGTGGCGCCGGCGGCGAGCAGGATCGCCTCGTCCAGCGGATCGCCCGTCTCGGCCCGCGCGGCCGCGCGGGCCACTTCGAGCAGCCGCGGCGCCGACGTGCCCGGCGCCGGCTGCGTGTGGGTGAGCTGCAGCCGCCCTTCGGTGATCGTCCCGGTCTTGTCCGAACAGATGCACGTCACGCGGCCGATGTTCTCGACCGTCACGGCGCGCCG
This sequence comes from Ardenticatenales bacterium, assembly GCA_039931375.1. Taxonomy (GTDB): domain Bacteria; phylum Chloroflexota; class Anaerolineae; order Epilineales; family Epilineaceae; genus Avedoeria. The sequence goes on along the minus strand of JBDTSC010000346.1, from coordinate 2,367 downwards.
AACGAGCGCATGCCGCTGCGCCAGCCGGTACACGCCGACCCCAAGGAAGAACGTGAAGACGACCGGGAACTCCTCGGGGATCGCGGCCGTTGCCAGCGTCACGGCGCTGACGAGGGCATCGAGCCACGTGTTGCCCTGGGCCAGCCGGACGGCGGCGAGCAGGACGCACAAGGCGATCGCGACGACGAGCAGCCGCCGCACGAGGCGGCCGATGGCGGCCTGGAGCGGCGTGCGCTCGTGCGCCCCCCCCAGCGCGGAGCGCGCGATCTCACCGTACAGCGTCGCGCCGCCCGTGTGCGCGACGCAGGCCCGCGCGGAGCCGGTCAGGAGGCGCGTCCCGGCGAACCCCCAGTGCAAATCGGCGAGCCGCGGTTCGGCGTCGGCGTCCGATCGTTCACCAAGCGGTCGAGGGTCGAGCGGTCGTTTGGCGACCGGAAACGCCTCGCCGGTGAGCGCGGACTCGTCGACCTGGATGTCCGCACCGGACACGATGATGACGTCGGCGGGGAAGGGCTCGCCGATCGCCACGACCACCCGATCGCCGGGCACGAGGGCGATGGCCGGCATCGTCCGCGTGACGCCGTCGCGGACGACGGTCGCCGTCGTGGCCAGCCGCGACGTCAGGCCCTCGGTGGACGCTTGGGTGCGGCGGTGCAGGTAGACGTCCATGCCGAGCAGCGGCAGGATGGCCACGATCAGCGTGACGGCCTCCGAGCGCTGCCCGACGAGCGCGTACAGGCCGGCGGTCGCGGCGAAGAACCAGAGCATCGGGTCCTTGGCGGTATCGGCGACAAGCGCCCGCCACGGGTGAGACGGCGCTTCGATGATGTCGTTCGGGCCGAACACCGCAAGGCGTTCGACCGCCTCTTGCGCGGTCAGGCCGGCGCCGGAGGCCGCGAGATCGCCCAGGATCGCAGTCGGGATTGCGCGACGGGCCACTGCGTACGCTCCGCTGCGTCTGACGACACGCGACGTCTGATGAGGTTGCGCTGTTGTCATGGGTGTGGGCGACGGGTGGATCGCCCGGCGAATCTTGGACGGGCTAGAATGACGGTGCCGGCGCATGCCAGCGGCCCAGCCGGCCCTTTGCCGGCTTCAGCCCGTGTCGACATTGTAGCCCAGCGATGATGCAGGGCGATCGGCGATCGCCGATCGCCTCACCTACAGCCCCCCGAGGTGCACCATGTCCCCATCCGCGGCCCGCTCGGCCGCCCTCGTCATCGCCGCCCTGGCGCTGTTCCGCCTTCTCGTCGGCGCGTCCGCCGGGGCGGCGGTGGTCGCGACGACCTTTGCGCCCAGCCAAGACGGGACGCCGACGGACGCCCCAACGGACGGGACGCCCAAGCCGACGAGCACGCCGATCCCGGTCGGCGGCCGCGTGTCGGCCAAGAACGCCTGCTACGTTCGCCTGCCGGACATGCCCGTCACGCCCGGCCTATATGGCGGGTTCGGCGCCTACAATGCCGGCACCGGCGTGCTGGCGTACGCCGGCGGCGCCGAGCGCGAGACGGACGCACTCACGACCACGCACCACAACCTGTTCGCGATCCGACTGGACGGCGCGGGCGCCTGGAAGCCGATCAACTACGGCGCCACCGTCGGCTACAACCGCGATAACGATCGCGGCTGCCGCGAGATGGCGTCCGTCAAGCTGTCGGACTCGAACTGGCTCTCGGTGCTGGGCAAGGACGGCTGCGACAAGGGGCGATTCGACACCGGCATGCAGAAGGGCGGCGACTTGGTGGAGCTGCAGGTCGGCGCGTCGGCCGACGCGGCGGGCGTGAAGTGGGTGAACAACAGCGGCGCGACGGAGCTGAGCGGGCCGTTGCTGGACGGCGAGGGCAAGCTCGTGCGGCTGTTCGGCGCGTATGACGCGCAGCGCAAGCGGGTGATCTTCGGCCAGGGGACGTTCGACAACGACATCGACACGGCGTCGCAGGACCGGATCTATGCGGCCACCAAGGCGGGATCGCAGTGGCGGATCACCGACCTGCACCCGACGGGCCAAGCGCCCGTCGCCCGCTACGGCACCTGCGCGGCGTACGTGAACGATCTGGACAACAACCTCGACGGTGTGCTGGTCGTCGGCGGGCAGCAGGGCGGCGCGGGCGCCACGGCGGCGTACGACGAGGTCTGGTGGCTCGACTTCAGCAAGAAGGCCGCCGGCGAGTGGCGCGACTTGAGCGCCCGATTCGCGAACCGAGCCGACTTTGGCCCGCGCCGCGAGGGCGCCTGCGCGTACGACGCCACGAGCCGCATGTTCTACAGCTGGATGGGCCGCAGCAGCAAGGACATCCCCGGCGGCGCGAAGCACTCGAGCGGCGCATGGCGCGTCGACCTCACCGCGCTGGGCACGGACGCGCCGCT
>JBDTSC010000345.1:0-4282 GCA_039931375.1 Ardenticatenales bacterium | reverse complement strand
CGATGAACTGGAGGCGGCCCTTGTCCGTGCGATTGTGCACCCAGCCCTGGACGCGCACCGTTTGGTCGACGTGCTCGCCGGCGGCGGCGATCGTCGTCAGGATGGGGTCGGGCTGGGGATCGGACATTGGGAGCTCCGGTTGGGGCGAGGAACGGCGGAAATGACGATCCGCACTGTCGATTTGATCCGGTGGCCGGCATGGCCGGGCTGCGCCATTATAGAGGATGGAACCTTTGGCCCGCGACAGGGCACCCAACCATCGTCCACACCTTCACCCCAGGGGCCTGCATGGTCGTGCCCGGGACGCTGAGGCTCGCCGACACTCCCACACGCAACGTTCTCGCCGACGCTGAACTCGACGCCGCGACGGACTCCGCGCTCTTGCGCGCCGTAGAAGATCGCGCGCGCACGACGCCGCCACCGGCTGATCGCCATGGCGCCGGATGCTGTTTGCCCTCGCTCCAGCGCGCCCTGATCGTGGACAGCGATGGTCGCTCGCTCTTCCACGCTGATGAGGACGTCCACGCCCAATGGCAATCCACCCCGGAGCGCACGACGTGCCAACGTGGAGTTGCGGTGTGAGCGGTGGTCCAGCCGCTCGTACCGCAATGCGGCCGTTCGCGCGGAACTTTTTCGCTGCCCCGCGTTTCATTAGAGGGTGAAGCGATCACCGAACTTCGTGCCGTCCGCCGGAGCCCTCATGACCCTCGCCGTCCGCCATCGCCCGCTCTACCTCGCCGCACAGGACTCCGGCCCTGCGCCGCGCCGCGCCGACCGCGATGTCCCCGCCCCGTCAACCGCTCTCCTCCACGGCGCGGTCGTCGGGGCGGACGCAATAGCCGACGCCGCCCTCCTCGTCCGCGTCGCAGCAGGCGAGGTCGCGGCCCACGCGCTGCTCTACGAGCGCCACGCCGCCACGCTCCTGCTCTATCTGCGGCGGCTCGTCGGGGACCCGGAGGTCGCCGAAGAGCTGCTGCACGACGTGTTCCTGGACGTCTGGCGCGGCGCCGCGACGTATCGCGCTCAGAGCCGTGTCGGGACGTGGCTGCTGGCGATCGCCCACAGCCGCGCCTGCAACGAGCTGCGCCGCCGCTCCATTCGAACGCCCGCGGCCCTCGCCGCCCGCCTGCTCGCTCGCGGCCGTTCCGCCGCCGCGCCCGTTGACCCGCGCGCCCGCGCTGATGCACGCGTGGACGTCGCGGCGGCCGTCACCCTGTTGTCGACCGAGCAGGCTGCGGTGATCGAGCTGGTGTACTGGCACGGCCTCTCGCTCGACGAGGTGGCAAGCGTCGTCGGCGCCCCGATCGGCACGGTGAAGAGCCGCTTGTCTCGGGCGCGCAGCTTCCTGCGGACGGCGCTGGACGGTTCGGAAGTGTTGCGCGGTTCGGAAATGTCGGACGGTTCGGAGGTGTTGCGTGGTTCGGAGGAGATGGACGGGCCGGAGGAAATGGACGATGACGATGCCCGCACCTGATCGCTGCTCCGTCGACCGCGACGCGCTGGCCGACTGGCTTTCCGGCCTCCTCGCGCCCGCCGAGGCCGCATCCGTCGCCGCCCATGCCGCCGCCTGCCCCGCCTGCCGCGCGGAGGTCGACACGCTGCGACGGATGGTGCGTTCCGTGCGCGAGGACGCGGCCACGCGCGCGGCGCGCGTGATCGTCCCGGCCTACGTCCCGCCGCCGAGCCGCCGAACCTCCGCTGCGCGCATCTTGCCGCCGTGGCTCCGACGCACGTGGCTCCGACACACGTGGCTCCGACGGACGGGTCGCCGTCAATTTCCCGTGCTGCGCGTGGCCGCCGGTCTTGCGGCCGTCCTCGCCGTCGCCGCCGGGCTGGCGACGCGCTGGTCCGCCGATCACCCGTCATCGTCGGGTGGTGTCGTAGGGCTGCATGACGCCGGTAATGCCCAGCCCGATCGGAGTGCCGACGCACCACCCGACCGAGGCTATCGAGTTGCGTCCGCGCCGACGATCGTCGTCCGCCGACCGACCGCGGTCGGTCGGTCGACCGCCGTTGCGCTCGCGGCGGCCCCATCGCTCGACCGCCGCGCGAGCGCCGAAGGGGCCGTCCGATCGCCCGTCGACGCGTCGGATGGCAACGCCCTGGCTGCCATCGAGGTGACGCTGGCTCCGCCGACGCCCGCGTTCGTCGGCGCCGTGGGTCGGCCGACGGCCCGCTCGGCGGCGGCGGCAACGCCTGGCGTCCCCTCGCCCGGCACTACCGCGACGAGCGTTCCCGCGGCCACGGAGGGAGCGCTGACGCCGACGGCGCTGTTGCCCGCCCCGCCGACGGCGCTGCCGCCCCCGGCGCCTTCGGCGCCACCGATCGAGCCCCCAGGGCTTCCCACCGCGCTTCCTACCGCGCTTCCCACCGCCCTTCCCGCCGTACCGACGATCACCGGCATCGTCATCGGCGGGGACGGCGCACCGCTGCGGGGCGCCACGATCGTCGCGGAGTTGGCGGAGGGCGGCGAGCGAGTCGTGGCATCGACGGGTACGGACGGCCGCTACACGCTCGATGTCGCCAGCGGGCGTTGGCTGGTCCATGCCGAGGCGGCCGGCTACGCGATGATGTGGCGCGGCGGCGTGCCGTCGCCGCTGGCGGCCGAGCCGGTGGCGGTCGGTGCCGGGGCAGCCGACGTCGACTTCGCGCTCGAGCCGGCCGCCGTTGCGGCGATCCGCGGGCGCGTCGTCGACGGCGCGGGTCGGGGCGTCGCAGGGGTGCTCGTCGTGGCGGTGCGGCCGGGCGACGGGCAGGTGGCGGCGGGCGAACCGTCGGCGGTGGTGTACGCGGGCGACGACGGCGGCTACGCGCTGCCGGTGACGCCGGGCGCGTGGCTGGTGGCGGCGACGGTCGACTGGCGGCGGGGCGGGCTGGCATGGTGGGGCGGCGACGGTTCGATCGGCCAGGCGGATCGCGTGGGGGTCGACGAGGCCGCGTCGACCACGGACATCGACATTCAACTCCATTGAGCGAACGACGATCGCCTCGGGCGCGTCATGCCTCGAAAACGACTCGGGCGCGTCATGCCTCGAGCGAGACACGAAAGGGAACCGCATCATGAAGACGACACACGCGATGACGACGAACGCGATGGTGACACGGGCGATGACGACAAGGGCAATCTCGAAAATCGCGACGGCGAAAATCGCGACGGCGACGAGCCGTTGCCGCCCCCTGCGGCGCACCCTCGCGCTGACGGCGGCGATTACGGCGGCCGGCTGGCTGCTCTTCGGCGGCGTCGCGCGCGCCCAGACGACGCCGACCCCGCCGATGCCGACGGCGGAGCCGACCGCTGAACCAAGCTCGTGCGACGTCTCGACGCGCATGTGGGCGCGGCCTGAGGTCGTCCCGGCAGGGTCGGCGACGAACGTGACGGCGACGCTCAACTTCGGCTGCCCCGGCGGGGCGACGTCGCACCAGCACATCGCGCTCGTGCTCGACGCGTCGTCCTCGGTCGTCGGCGATACTCGGGCGCAACTGGTCTCTTCGATGAACGAGTTCATCGACCGACTCGAGTTCGGTGGCTCCGGGCTGGTCCAAGTGGCCGTCATCGAGTTCAACACCGATGCGAAGGTGCTGTGCGAGCTTACGGATCGGGCGTCGATGCTGCATGCCTGCGTCGGCCGGCTCGCGTCCTACGACAGCAGCTGCATCGACTGCGGCGTGACGGCGGCGCACGCCGCATTGGCGCGAGGGCGTGCCGCTGTACCGCGTGGCGAGGCGCTGTCGGAGGTGATGATCGTCTTCACGGATGGCGCCAACGCGGCCGGCTGCGACGCGCTGACCGCCGCGGCGGCTGACGCGAAGAGCGACCGGATCCGGATCGTCACGATCGCGCTCGCGCCGGGCGGCGACGTCGCTTGCATGCGCACCACGGCCACCACGCCGCGCTACTTCTTCGCGGCGCACACGGCGGGGCAGATGGCCAACATCATGGACACAGTCCGCAAGCAGCAGACCGCTGCCATGGTCCAGCACCTCTCGCTGCGCCTTCGGCTCGCGCCCGAAATGGCCTACGTTGATGGTTCGGCGCAGCCTATGGCGTCATCCATCGTGTCGAACACACTCGTGTGGGATCAGTCGTGGTTGCCCGAGTCCGGCGTCACGTTTACGCTCAAGGTCCGCCCGCAGGTCGCCGGCGCGCTGCCCGTCCTGGCCGCGGCCGAAGGCGACCTCGTGGACAACCAGGATCGCACCGCCCCCTTCTCGATCGACATCCCCCAGATCCTCGCCCTCAGCGGCGGCGTCCTCCCGACGGCGACGCCCCAGGCCGCGATGC